>PWYU01000038.1 GCA_003567725.1 Syntrophomonadaceae bacterium
GGCAGTTAATTTTCCGATGTCGGATAATATCCGTTATCTCAGGTTTAATTACAACGGGTCCCCAAGCAGCGGTGGAACTGTTACCCTTGCAAACAGCTCCGGCGCAGTGTTGTACGTAATTGTAACTCCTGCCACCGGCAGAGTAAGGATTTCAGAAGAACCGCCTGAACACTGGGAAATATATTAAATATTAGTAACTCTTAGCCGTGCTGCATTTTGGACAAGAGACATTGCCGGAAAAAGGATGCAGCGCTCAGGGAAGTAAAAGCTGCAGCCGGCCGGCCTGCATGGAGGCGGGCAGCTGCAGCCTGATTTTTAGCCGGCGGATGCCGGGGGCAATCAAAGCAAAGGTCTGCAGCTTATTTACTGCCATTACCGGCGATAAGCACTCACCAATTCAAAAGACAGCATAGCTGAGCAAACACAAATGCTAATAGATATAAAGGCATAACCCGCTAAGCCGTGGGGCTGCTGATCATCTAAAAAGGACAATAGGTTTAGTAGTTGCTGCAGTTTTCTTCAGCAGTCCTGGGCAGTACCAGGCGACGCAGGCTGAATAACTGCGATCGTGCCAGATATTAAAAAAACCGGTATTCTAAACCGGGCCTTTCATACCCTGTAAAATTAAAAGCTTCACTATCTGAGATTGACTGCAAATATTTTTGGTGCTGCTTGGCATGGTATGGTATGATACAAAATAAAAGCAGGGGGATGAGAACATTTAGCCGCTGTTTAGATCATAAAAACATTGTTTTGACTGGTTTTATGGGCGCCGGCAAAACGGCAGCAGGCAGGCTTTTGGCCGCCGATCTTAAACGCAGGTTTGTGGATACGGATCAGCTTATTGAAGAAACGATGCAGTTAAGTATTCTTCAAATCTTTAAAGCATACGGCGAGGTTTTTTTCAGAGATCGGGAAAGCGAAGCGGTGGAAAGTTTAAATCAGTACCTGCCGGGCAGCTTAGTGGTAGCTACCGGTGGTGGAGTAGTTTTAAGAGAAAAAAACAGGCTTTTATTAAAAAAAAATGGTTTGATTGTGTTTTTAAAAGCCACACCGGAAGAGCTTTACCGTCGAACTAAAACCGGCAACCTGAGGCCCCTTTTGTCAGGGCCGGATCCCGCTCAAAACATCAAAGCAATGCTTGCGCAAAGAGAGGAGTTCTACCGGGACTGCCATCTGGAAATTGATACAACCGCCAAACTACCCGAGCAGCTCGTTTCTGAAATTATTTCCTATCTTAAAAGCTTTTAATGCTTTAGTTAAAAACAACCGGTCATTTTTATGATAATAAATTTCATTAATTAGCAGGATTTTTAAGGTAAATACGGAAAAACATAAAAATCAAAGCTTTAGGGAGGTATGCAGTGGGTAAGCATAAAGTTTTAATCCTGCACGGCCCCAATTTAAACCTGCTTGGCCATAGAGAACCTGAAATTTATGGTTATCAAACCCTGGCCGATATTGATCGGCTCATTAAAGAACGGGCTTCCAACCTTGAAGTCCAGGTGGCCGCCTTTCAATCCAACTATGAAGGGCAGCTGATCGATCGGATTCAGGATGCCCGGGACAATTATGATGGTATTTTAATCAACCCGGGCGCGCTGACCCATTATAGTTATGGCTTAAGAGATGCTTTATCTGCTGCAGAACTGCCCCTGGTCGAAGTCCATCTGAGCAATATTTTTGCCCGGGAGGAATTTCGCCGGCATTCTGTTATCTCACCGGTTGCCTCCGGTGTGATCTGCGGGTTTGGGGCCAACAGTTATTTGCTGGGGTTGGAGGCATTGCTGGCTGTAATCAAAAAAAGATAGGACATAATTAATGAGTAATCGGTTGGAGTTATTTAGAAATGAACTGAAAGATCGTAATCTTGATGCCATATTAATCACTACCCCCATCAATCGCTGTTATTTAAGCGGATTTGACGGGACAGCGGGAGTGCTGTTAATCGGTTTTGAGCAGGCCTTTCTGGTAACCGATTTTCGCTATATTGATCAGGCTTCTGCACAGGCAAAAGCTTTCACTGTGCAGCGCTGGCAGGACGATCTTTATAAAAGCCTGGCTCCCCTGATTGATAAAGCCGGCTGGGAAAAAATCGGGTTTGAAGCAAAAAACGTAGTGGTATCTTCCTATGAAGAAATGAAGAAAACATTGCCCTGTGAACTGGTAGCGCTTGAATGCGCCGTGGAGAAATTGCGCTTGAAAAAAACTGCTGCTGAAATAGAAAAGATGCAGCAAGGAGCCCGGATCCTTGATCAAGGCTTTGAATTTATCCGCAGCACCATTAAACCCGGGATGAGAGAAAAGGATTTGGCCCTGGAACTGGAAATATTTCTGCTTCGCCAGGGAGCGACAGAAATGGCTTTTCGGTTTATTGTTGCCTCCGGGAAAAGAGGAGCGATGCCGCATGGAACGGCATCAGATCGGGTTATGGAAAAAGGTGATCTGGTCACCATTGATTACGGGGCGGTTTTTGATGGTTATTCCACCGACATGACCCGGACCGTTGCCCTGGGGTGGGCCGATCAAAAGCAAAAAGAGATCTATGACCTGGTTCTTAGAGGACAAGAACAGGCAAGGCAGGCTGTGAAGCCAGGAATGCAGGCCAGCGAACTGGATGCTGTTGCCCGCAATAGCTTTGATCAAGCCGGCTATGCTGACTATTTCGGGCACGGCCTGGGGCATGGAATCGGTTTGGAAACTCATGAACAGCCGGTTTTAAATCCCAGGAGCAGGACCATCTTAGAGGAAGGGATGGTCATAACTGTTGAGCCCGGTATATATATTAATGGCTGGGGCGGGATCAGAATTGAAGATATGGTGCAGGTTACCGGCAGCGGGGGCAAATCACTTACAACAAGCCCCCGGGAGCTGATAGTGATATAATAATAAGTAGGAAGGCAGGCTGTTTTTTATGATTTCTACCAATGAATTTCACAATGGTATAACCATTGAGATGAACGGCGAAATATTCACAATCCTGGAATTTCAACATGTCAAACCGGGCAAGGGAGCTGCTTTTGTCCGTTCTAAATTAAAGAATCTCCGCTCTGGTTCAATTATTGAACATACTTTTCGGGCCGGTGAGAAAATAGGCAAAGCACACCTGGAGCGCAAAGAGATGGAGTACCTGTACCGGGACGAGGACTTCTTTTACCTGATGGATCTGGAGACATATGAACAGATAACCTTAGATGAAGAAAAGCTTGGTTCCGGTATTAAATACCTGAAAGAAAACGATCGCCTGCAAATTCTAATGCACGGAGACGAAGTGGTGGGTGTAGATCTGCCGGTTACGGTTATCTTAACAGTTGCCGATACTGAACCCGGCCTGAAGGGAGATACTGCTTCGGGAGCTACCAAGCCTGCCACCATGGAGACCGGACTGGTGGTGCAGGTTCCGCTTTTTGTCAACCCCGGCGACCTGATTAAAATTGATACACGCAGCGGTAATTATATCGAAAGGGCATGAGTTTTATTATTACCTTTACACAAAGCTTAGGAGGGATTAATTATGAATGAAGATTTGAAAGCAAGGGTTTCGTACCTGAGAGGGTACGCTGAAGGTCTGGATCTGGGTGATGGCAGCAAAGAACAAAAAATATTGCAGCGCGTCATTGATTTGCTTGAGGAAATGGCCGATGATATCGAACACTTAAGAGTTGACCATGAGGAATTATTTGAGTATACAGAGGCTATTGACGATGATTTAAGTGATCTTGAGGAAGATTTTTACGAAGAAGATGAGGAAGATTTTGAAGATGAACTGGATGATTATAACGACGGTTTCTCCATTGAATGCCCTAACTGCCGGGAAATTGTAGTATTTGATGAAAGTGTTATCGAACAGGATTCATCACTGGAAGTCACCTGCCCCGGATGCGGGGAAGTGGTGCTGGTTGATGATGAGGATTGGTACGAGGACTTTGAAGAGCTGCCTGAGCTTGATGAAAAAGAAGAGGATAAAGAAGAGGATAAAGAAGAGGATAAAGAAGTTTAAACTTTTCAGGCGGTTTCAGGCGTGCAGCTTGATCAGGAAAATTGAACCGCTAACCGGAGTCTGTTATAATTAACATAAGTTAATTAGCTAGAGGATTGCTATAAAAACAAGGGAGGTATTATTATGGTTGACGAACAAAGCCGAACCCTGCCAACCGAACTTGGAGAAGTAAGGATTGCTGAAGAAGTGGTTTCCATTATCGCTGGATTGGCTGCCACTGATATCGAGGGAGTGGCCTCAATGAGCGGCGGCATCGCGGGCGGAATTGCCGAAGTGCTGGGACGTCGTAATTTGTCCAAGGGTATTAAAGTAGAAGTTGGAACCGAAGAGGCCAAAATAGATATTTTCATTATAGTTGAATACGGCGCACGGATCCCTGATGTGGCCTGGGATATCCAGGAAGGTGTTAAGAATACAGTTGAAAATATGACCGGATTAAAAGTTCCTTATGTCAATGTTCATGTTCAGGGCGTTCATTTCCCCCAAAGAGAAGAAGAAGCAGCAGAAGAAGATGAAGAGCCTGCTGAAGTAGAAGAAACAGGGGAAAGCAAAGAATAACAGCTTAAACCTGATCATAACAAAGGGGGAATCATAATGAGAACATTAGCCAGAGTGATCATGGTTTTTTTAGCATTTTTGTTTATCGGTGGAGCGCTTTTTTTGCTTGCAATAAATTACAACTTAATTCCAAATCTTGCCGTTTATCTTCCCGGATGGGCGGCAGAAGAAGTTGTGCTGGGAACTGCAGGAGTATTGCTGCTGATTGCCCTTATCCTGCTTATTTTGGGCTTTCGCAGATCAAAAGGCCCTGGCAATGCGGTTCTTAAGGGCAGTGAATACGGTGAAGTGGCTATTTCTATTGCCGCCATCGAAAACATGGTCTTAAGGACAGTCCAGCAAACCCAGGGCATCAAGGATGTTAGCAGGCAGGTTTCTTTTACACAGGATGGCTTGATCATTAATGTTAAGATCATGGTTATGCCTGATGTTGCTATGCCGAATTTGACCGGTGAATTACAGTCTAAAATCAAAGAGTACGTCGAAGAAATAACCGGCATAACCGTTAATGAAGTAAAGGTAATGGTGGAAAACATTGTAACAGACCAGGCTCCATCCAGAAAATAAGCCTGATTTAATAAAGGGGGAGCATATTTTGACCGAAATGAACTGGTGGTTAGTAATCAACAAGCACTGGGGAAAAATCCTGGGAGGCCTGTTGGGACTTGTATTTGCCCTGCTGGTTGTTAATTATGGATTTTGGTGGAGTGTATTTATTTACTTTTGTATAGCATTAGGAATTTTAATCGGCTGGAGGCTGGATCTTAATAAGGATGTAGGCAGCTTTTTCAAACGAGTTTTTTCTACCAAGGATGATCTTGATTAAACTGCCTGACCGCGATCCGGCAGCTAATTATTTGACCACAAGATGAAGGTACGGAGGTCCTGACCGATTGTCCCGACGTTTAGCGAGAGAGGCAGCATTTATAGCTCTTTTTCAAGTAGATATCGGCAAGTGCAGGGTTCAACAGGCCCTGAGGCGATCTTTAGAAGATTATAGATTGGACGCAGAGGAAATACTGTTTGTGGAAGAACTGGTTAACAATACAGTCAAAAACCGTGAACAGCTGGACGAAATAATTAAAAAACACCTGGTTAAATGGGAGCTGTAAAGGCTTTCTGCTACTGATCGCAACCTTCTGCGTTTAGCCCTGTATGAAATCTTATATCGTCCCGACATTCCACCTGCGGTATCGATAAATGAAGCTCTTGAACTGGCTAAAAAATACGGCAGTACGGGGGAAGCTGTCGGTTTTGTTAATGGAGTTTTGGATCGGGCGGTAGGGGAAGCATTTAAAAGTGAGTTATAAGGAGAAATTTTATTTAGGATTAGACACGTCAGCTTATACAACTTCACTGGCAGTTGTTAATCAGCATGAACAGTTACTGGTTGACAGTAGAATACCCTTAGCCGTGAATGAGGGCAGTTTGGGGTTGCGCCAGTCAGAGGCTGTATTTTCACACCTTAAAAACTTAACTTTACTCTGGAAAGGCTCGGAAGCTTTAGAAAAACGAGGTGACGTTGTGGCCGTTGCCGCATCAACTCAGCCGCGGCCTGTACCAGGTTCATACATGCCTGTATTTAAAGTAAGCGAGGCCTGTGGTTTGTTTCTTGCTCAAACCATGGGCCTGAATTTTTTGACCTCCACGCATCAGGAAGGCCACATTATGGCCGGGCTATGGTCGGCAGGTTTAAAAGCGGGATTTTATTTAACCGTCCATTTATCCGGGGGCACAACTGAACTAACCGAAGCGGTTGAAAAAACCCCGGGGTTTTTGGAAATCAAGCTAATCGGACAGGGTAGTGATTTAAATGCCGGCCAGTTTATTGATCGTTTGGGACGCTTAATGGGTTTTGCATTTCCGGCCGGTCCTCAGCTGGAAGCGCTGGCCAAAGGCGGGCGGGAAAACGCCCTGCAATTGCCGGTGGCGGTCCAGGATACTGCGATCAGCTTTTCAGGCCCTGCTTCCAGCGCTGAACGCGCGCTGCAAAAAGGAGCAAGGAAGGAAGATCTAGCCAGGGCAATTGAGGTGTGTATAGCTGATTCGCTTTCTAGAGCCATCAACAACCTTAATGACAGTTTAGGCAAGTACGATGGCATCCTCTTTGTGGGTGGAGTTGCGGCCAACCATTATATCAGGGAAAGATTATGTAAAAAAATCAAGGCGGCCAAACTGTATTTTGCCAGGGCTGATTTTGCTTCCGATAATGCTGTAGGCCTGGCAGTACAGGCGGCTCGTCGTTTTAAAGCTTAGAAGAAATATATTCGTTAAAATTACTTACTATTAAAACTGTGAAAGGAATTTCTTAAATAATGGCGAAGTTAACTTTGATGGTTTGCACGGATAAAGGCGCAGCCTTAATCAGATATCATAATTTATGCCTGGAGGGAGGATGAGTGAAAAGTATCACGAACAACAACAGGGGAGGTAGGTTTAGTAATTTCTTTAGGGAGAGAGGGAAAAATGTCCAAAGTATTTTTTAGCAGCTGGAATGGAAAATTAGTTGATGAACGAAACAAGCAACCAAATGAACGTATTGAACTGGACCAGTTGGAAATTCCACCGCAAATTGCAGGTGATGACCTGAAAGCTTTTGTCGGCTGGTCAGGAGTGGTGGTTGTTGATCCGGAATTAAATGTAGTTGAAGCTTTGAAAGAGTATTTTAGAAATGTTCAGCAGGAATCTTGTGGTCGTTGTATTCCCTGTCGGGCGGGCAGCAAGGTCATAGCAGACCGTTTGGAAAAACTGATTGCCGGCCGCGGCAGCAAGGATGATTTGACTTTTTTAAAGGAGATCAGCAAACTGGTTAAAGACAGTTCGCTTTGCGAACTCGGAATGTCCTCACCGGTCCCTCTTCTTCATGCTCTAGAACACTTCGAAGAAGATTTCTCCGCCTATTTAAAAGAAGAACGGCCTGCGTCCGGAAACGGTCTGACTTACCGGCCTGTGCTAACTGCTCCCTGTCGCAACGGTTGTCCGGCTCATATTAATATCCCCCGGTATATCGAATGCATTAAAGAGGGAGATTATGAAGGTGCACTGGCGGTAAACCGTGAAAAGACAGCTCTGGTAGGAACGTTGGGCCGGGTATGTGTACATCCCTGTGAGTCCAACTGTAACCGCCAGCCTTATGACCAGTCGCTTTCGATCAGGCTGTTAAAGCGTTTTGCAGCAGATTTCGGCGCTAAGAATAATTATGACCAAAAAGTCGAGTATGCCAAACCCGGGCCGGATGCCGATAAAGTAGCAGTAATCGGAGCTGGACCGGCCGGCCTTAATGCTGCTTACCAGCTGGCCCAAAAGGGTTATAAAGTGGTTATCTATGAAGCGCTTCCAGTGCCAGGTGGTATGCTGGCGGTAGGAATACCGAGCTACCGTTTGCCCCGGGATATTCTCAACGCCGAAGTTGCCCTGGTGGTAAGCCTGGGTGTTGAAATCAAGTACAATACCAAAATTGGCGAGGATATTCCCCTGGAAAAACTCTGGGATGAAGGCTATAAAGCCATTTTTATTGCCAACGGCCTCCATGAAAGCGCTAACATGGGCTGTAAAGGTGAAGATGAAGGCTACAAAGGCTTCATGCCTGGTGTAGAGTATTTACGTAAAATTAATCTTGGCGAAAAAGTTGATCTTGGTGAAAAAATAGCGGTTATTGGCGGTGGCAACGTGGCCATGGACTGTGCCCGGTCAGCAGTTCGCCTGGGCGTAAAAGAAGTAAACCTGATTTACCGCCGGAGCAGGGCGGAAATGCCTGCCAACAAGGCGGAAGTGGATGCAGCGGAAGAGGAGGGCATCAAGTTCCACCTCCTGGCTAACCCGACCGAAATAATGGAAGAAGGCAGCTGTGTAAGCGGCCTGCAGTGTATTAAAATGAAGCTTGGTGAACCTGACGAAAGCGGCAGGCGACGCCCTGTACCGATCGAAGGATCAGAATATTTCCTTGATGTTGACACTGTAATTCCCGCCATTGGGCAGGTTGCTGATTTTTGTTATCTAACCCCGGAATGCGGGATTGAACCGGACAGGAAAGGAACTCTGCAGACTGATCCTGCTACCATGGAAACTGATATTCCGGGTGTTTTTGCCGGAGGCGACGTTGTCCTGGGCGCTGCAACTGTGATCGAGGCTATCGCTTCGGCCAACCGGGCTGCAGAAGCAATTGACAGCTATATTAAAACCGGCAAGAGCAAGCCGAGTTCTCAGATTGTTAAAGAACAGCAAGTGGAAAAAATTGGTGTTTATAAAGAAGAAGTAGTACCGGAAATGGTCGGCGGAAGAATCCGCCTGGAAGAAGAAGCCTGCCCGGTTGCTATCCGCATAAAAGGTTTCGACGAAGCTGAATTGGGCTTCAAAAATCCATCTGAAGTGCTAAACGAAGCGGAACGCTGTATTAAGTGTTTGCGCTTGGGTCTGGCCATTTCATAACCGAGGGGAGGGGATAATAAAGATGAAAACAGTAAACTTACAAATTGATGGCAAAAAAATATTTGCTGAAGAGGGCACGACCATTCTGGAGGCGGCCCGGCAGAACGGAATTGACATTCCCACTCTTTGCTACCACCCCCGGTTGGCACCACTTGGTCATTGCCGAGTCTGTATTGTTGATGTTCAGGGGTTTGAAAAACCGATAACATCCTGCGACAACCCGGTTGCTGACGGTATGGTAGTTGAAACCAGCACTCCGGAAATTCAGGAAATGCGCGATCAGATCCTGATTTTGTCTCTGTCGACTCATCCATATGAAGACTGTTTGACCTGTGAAAGAACCGGCAGCTGCGAATTGCAGGAAAAAGCCTATAAATTTAAGGTGGATCTGCCCGAGCAGCTCGAACGGGAAGTGCCTGCCGAAAAAACGGAGGATAATCCGTATCTAGTCCGCGACGAAGAAAAATGTATTCTCTGCGGAAGATGTGTGCTTGTATGCCGTACAGGCCCCGGATGTTTTGTCTATGAAATGGTAGGCAATGGTGTTAATACCAGGGTAGTGCCATATAAAGACGGCAAAGAAGTATCCCTGGAAGAAGCTGGTTGTATCTTTTGCGGCCAGTGTGTCGATGTATGCCCGGTAGCCGCTATTACCGAAAAGGGAAGGGCTGCAGCGGGCAGGGAATGGGAACTGTCCAGGGTTCCCGGTATCTGCGTGGAATGCTCCCTGGGATGTTCACTGGAGAGGCAGGCTGTTGGAAATGATTTAATCAAGGTCACTGTTCCTCAGGAAGGCGAAAAAGTGAGTTGGATTTGCCAAAAAGGCAAATTTGGCGTCCACAAGCCTGAACCAGACTATCTGGAACAGCCTCTTAAGCTTAATGGCAGTGACTACACTGAAACCGGCTATGATGAAGCAGTTAAAATAACAGCGCAAAGCCTGCAGGAGATCAAGGATCAAGCGGGGCCCGGCGCCCTGGCCGTCCTTGCTTCCGGCAAGCAGAGCAATGAAGAGTCTTATTTACTGCAAAAACTGGCCCGAGAGGTTCTGGGTACTGCCAATATTGATCTGGGAGTTGAAAAAGCCTGGGGACAGGCTTACCAGGGTATGTATAACATTACCGGGCCTGATGTTTGCGGGCCCACACCGGCGGCAATGCAGCACTCTGAAGCGCTGCTGTTGATCGGATCGGGTTTGGAAGATAGTCACCCGGTGGCTGCTTTTGCCGTTCAACAGGCCGGCCGTTTTAATGATGCAGTCATCGTGCGCATCAATACTGAAGAAGATCAAAAAGGCTCCTGGAACGAGATCAAGATCGATTGCAAGCCTGGTGCTGAAACCGCACTGTTTAAAGGCATTACAGCAGCAGTAAAAGGAGACGATCTTTCAGGTCTGGCTCAAGAAGCGGGAGTTTCGGTTGAAAACCTGCAAAAAGCCGCTGAACAGTTGGCAAAAATGACCAGCTGCACGGTAGTTGCTCCTTCATTCTTTGAGGATGCAGACACAGAAAAAATAGAAGCACTTCTGGCTATGGCCAAAGCGGGAGGACAAATTGAATACGGCCGCAGCGATCTGCTGCTCTTATCCCGCTACAGTAATGCTGCCGGGACAATTCTACTTGGAGGCTCGCCTTCTTACGGGCCTGGTTTAGCCGCACTTAATGGTAAATCCGGCTTAAGCAGGGAAGAAGTTGCTGCCGCAGCAGGTGATGAAAAAGTTAAGGCAGCTTTGGTTTTTGGAAGCGGGTTTGTTGATACAAAGCCGGGTGATCTTGATTTTCTGGCTGTTTCATGCCTGAATCGCGGTGAAGTACCGGCTCAAAGCGATCTGGTCTTTCCTGCTCAGCCGCCAGAAGGAAAAACCGGGACTTTTACCAATTCGTCCGGCCAAAGCTGTATAAATTTAGCTGCTCTTTCCGGTGGTGAAGGATCACCGCAGGATTGGAAGTTGATTTGCGATTTGGCAGAGGCATTAGGTGAAAAATGGAAATATGCTTCCCTGGATGATGTCCGTGCGGAAATGCAGGGCGTCAATCCCGGCTAAATGCGTCCAGTTTTGACTGGGTGAGATCAATTTATTGTGTTTAAACCCGGACTATTAGATCGGGAGGCAAATTAATAAAGAGCACCCGGCTGTCAAAAAAGCAGTGCTATGTAAATCTGACAGCCGGGTGCTAACTTTAAAGAACATGAAGAATCAACTGCCGATTTTTACAGTAACTGAGATAAGCCGCTATGTTAAAAGCCTTCTTCAAAGTGATCCGCGCCTGCGCGATCTTTGGATATCCGGTGAAATATCTAATTTTAAGCATCATCGGTCCGGGCATATGTATTTTACTGTTAAAGACAGTTCCTCTGCTTTAAGGTGTGTTTTTTTCCGGCGCGATAATATGAACTGCCTTTTTGAACCTCAGGACGGTATGGAAGTGATCCTGCAGGGCAATCTTTCCGTTTATGAACCGGCCGGGCAGTATCAACTTTATGTGCAGGAAATGCAGCCTGCCGGGATGGGTTCTCTTTATATCGCTTTTGAACAACTAAAACAAAAACTCGAAGCTGAAGGCCTCTTTAAAGCCGAGTATAAAAAAAAGATCCCGAAAGTTCCCCGTAAAATTGGCCTGGTGACCTCACCAAGCGGCGCAGCCCTCCAGGATATTATAACCACTATAAAAAAGCGTTTTCCTCACGTTCAACTGCTGGTAGTTGAAAGCCTGGTCCAGGGCCCGGGCGCTGCGGCCGATATAGTCAGGGCCATAGATATTCTAAACGGTAAAGAAGATATAGACCTGATCATTTTAACCCGTGGTGGCGGTTCCCTGGAAGATCTGTGGCCCTTTAATGATGAGAAAGTAGCCCGGACTATTTTTAAATCTGCCCAACCGATTATATCTGCGGTGGGACATGAAACCGATTTTACCATTGCAGATTTTACAGCTGATTTGAGGGCCCATACTCCTACAGAAGCTGCAGCAGCAGCAGTTCCCGTTTACCATGAATTAGTGGCTGAGGTAGTGCAACTAAAGAGCCGTTCCGGCCTGGCTTTAAAAAACCGGGTCCTGCAGGAGAAACAGCGGCTGGATCATATTGTCAGCGAAAGATTTTTCCGGCGGCCGCTGGAAAGGATTAAGAACACAAAGTCTGACCTTGTAGAAATGGAAACCAGGCTTAAAAGGGAAATGATCCGCCTTCTGCAGTTAAAAGGTATAAGGTTAACGGCCTTAATCGATAAACTTGAAAGCTACAGCCCGCTGAAAGTAATGAGCCGCGGTTATACTTTTTGCCGGGATCAAGAAGGAAATATTATTCGTTCTGTAAAAGATATTGTTGTTGGCCAGCTTTTACAGTTGAGCTTGCAAGATGGCAGGGTGGACTGCCGGGCAGAAAAGATTGAGGAGGACTGCAGCGTTGACAACAGATAAGAATTCCAAAAACAAAAAAGATCTGACTTATGAAGAAGCGGTTAAGCGATTGGAAGAAATAGTTAATCGCCTGGAAAATGCAGAAATCCCCCTGGAAGAATCTCTTTCATCATTCCAGGAAGGAATTGCTTTATCCAGGTTATGCCGTGAAAAACTGGCTGAGATAGAATACAAGGTTGAATATTTGCTGAAAGAAGAACAGCAGCAGTCCTTAGATCTGGAAAAAGAGAGCGAGAAAGAAAAAAGCGATGGGGAGCAAGAGCTATGATTAATATTGATCATTATTTGGCTGAAAAAAAAGAGATTATCAACCGGGCGTTAAAAAAGTGCCAGCCGGCAGCGGGTCCGACTGCGGTCCGTGAAGCGATGAATTACAGCCTTGAAGCCGGCGGTAAACGCCTGCGTCCAATCCTGGCTCTTGCTGCAGCAGAAACCTTTGGCCATGATGACGATAATGTTCTTGATGTAGCCTGTGCCCTGGAGCTAGTACACACTTATTCTTTGATTCACGATGATCTTCCGGCCATGGATGACAGCGATCTGAGGCGGGGTAAACCAACCTGCCATAAAGTTTATGGCGAAGCTATTGCGGTGCTGGCTGGAGATGCCCTGCTAACGCTTGCCTTTGAAATCTTAAGCAGCTACGGTTTAAAAACAGGACAGGCCGAAAAAGCGCTCAGGATCAGCGCTGAGTTAAGTAAAGCAGCCGGGGTGAACGGCATGATCGGGGGCCAGGTACTGGATTTGGAAGCAGAGGGCCAGGATTTGAGCATACCGGATATTGAAACCATATCGGTTATGAAAACGGGCTCGCTCCTGAAGGCTTCTGTAGTTTGTGGAGCGCTTGCAGCCGAAGCCGGAGAAAAAGTATTAAATCAGCTGGACATCTATGCTTTTAAGATCGGGACGGCTTTCCAGATAGTTGACGATCTTTTGGATTTAGAAAGCTCTCCTGAAGTACTGGGTAAACCCACCAGGGCGGACCAGGAACGCTATAAATCGACTTTTCCGGCCGTCCTTGGTCCTGATAAAGCCAGATCTAAAGCAGAAATGCTCTACCATGAGGCGATTGCAGCTCTTGATGCATTAAATCAGCCGACCGAACTGTTAAGCGGACTGGCTCATAAGTTAGTATACAGAACCAAATAATTTCGATTGCTCATGATTAAAACACTTTGTAATTAGGCCGTGTTGGATTTATAGTGCTGGATGGGCAGTGAGCTTAATACCGTTGTCTGTAAACGGAGGTTATGCTATGATATAGTTCCAAAGAGGACATAAGTGGTGCAGTATTCTAGTTGGCGCCCCTTTCCGAAAACGGGCCTAAAAATCCGTTAAGGGCACATCGATGAAGTTCCTGGTGGTGGCTGCCGAAGCCCAGTTGGGAGCTGCTGCTGGGAGTTAAGAAGGACGGGGCGATCTACAAAGGCATGTAGGCGTTGACCCTGCCTTCGTGGAGACCCAATGTTCGTGGCGGATTGTTGTCAAACAGAAGGTTACGGCTTGGGAAGAACCTGCATGCGGTACGAAGCTGTGTGCAGTGTAGCCTGCCTTGAGTGGATAGGGTAGAGGCTAAAAATCTGAAACCCTATCTGCAAAAGAGGCTAGGAAAGATTAGGCGCCAGGGAGGAAATCTTCTAGACTGCTCTCGCAAGAGAAGCAAGCCAGGGATTAAAGTGTGAGCTAAGTGGTAATCCAGCTCCGCCGGTGGCAACACAGCGGGGACAGTCTTAAAAGGGAACTGCCTGCAAGGTAACTGCAGGTGGCTGTTCGGGAAAACCTGCTGGACCTAAGCCGCAAAGTTTACCTGGTTTGTTACCACTTATGTTTCTTTGTACTAAGGTGATGGCCATTGTATAATTATAAAAATCGAGATAGAATACGCTGGATTATTGTTATTTCCCTGTGGACTTTTTTCCTGGCAGTGGCCCTTAGTTTTATAGCGCATTATTTTTTAAATGAGCTGCAATCCATAGCAATATCATTTTTAATTTTATTGCTGGTGGTTATGGCTGGCATTCTTTTTGATTTAATTGGCACGTCTGCGGCAGCAGCTAAAATTGCACCCTTAAATGCTAAAGCGGCACGTAAAGTGAATGGAGCTAAATGGGGTGTGAAACTGGTTAAGAATGCTGAAAAAGTGGCAACTTTTTGTAATGATGTCGGGGGAGATATCAGCGGTATTATCAGCGGGACTATGGTTACTGTAATTGTGATTAAACTGGTCATGGCTTTTTCTCACCAGCAGGCCGAATTTTACCTGGGGATATTATTAACCGCTGTAATAGCAGCATTGACTGTTGGTGGAAAGGCCTGGGGGAAAATTATTGCTATAAACTATTCAACTGAAGTTATTCTTATAGTGGGATTGATTTTAACCAAATTGCATCAGCCTTTTAGATGGTTTAAAAAAGGTGACAGTGTCTAGAGGTGAAATTGATGGATGGTAAGCTTTGCAGTATGAGCCTGCCCTGTGATCTAAAAAAAATGAGCGAGGAAGACCTTGAAAAAGCCGCTGCCGAAATCCGTCAGTACATGATAAAAACCGTAGCTGATAACGGCGGTCACCTGGCAGCAAGCCTGGGAGTGGTGGAGCTAACTTTAGCCTTGCACAGCCGCTATAACAGCCCTGTTGATCGGATTATTTGGGACGTAGGTCATCAGTGTTACCCTCACAAGCTGCTCACCGGCAGGTGGCAGCAGTTTCCTACTTTACGCCAGTACTGCGGTTTATGCGGTTTTCCCAAGCCGGCAGAGAGTGAGCATGATCCTTTTTTAACCGGGCACAGCAGCACTTCGATTTCGGCTGCATTAGGCCTGGCTCAGGCCCGTGATTGTAAAGGGGAAGATAACAAGGTGATAGCGGTGATTGGTGATGGCGCCCTGACCGGAGGGATGTCTTTTGAAGCCCTGAACCATGCCGGCCATATCAAAGCTAATGTTATGGTTATCCTTAATGACAACAAAATGTCTATAAGCTCCAATGTGGGGAGTCTATCCGCCTATCTGGGGCGAATTCGCTCAGATCCAAAATATTCTAAATTAAAAGCCGACTTTGAAGGTTTTGTGGGGCGCATTCCCCTAGTGGGCGAAAAGGTTCTTAGTTATGCTGAAAGGATTAAAGGTGGTTTAAAATACCTGATTGTACCTGGAATGATTTTCGAAGAATTGGGTTTTACCTATTTTGGCCCTATCGACGGCCATAACATTAAGACTATAAAAAATACCCTTAAACAGGCAGATCAGATGAAAGGGCCGGTTTTAGTTCATGTGGTAACAGAAAAAGGGAAAGGTTACCACTATGCTGAAAAGTCACCGGAAGTTTTTCACGGTATCGGTCCCTTTGATTTGAATAATGGCTTGCTTAAAAAGAAAAAAAGCGCCTCTTACACCGAGATATTCGGCCAAACCTTACTCAAGCTTGGCCATGAAGACCCTAAAATTATCGCGATTACAGCTGCTATGACTGCCGGGACCGGTTTGCGGAAATTTGCCCGGGAACTTCCCGATCGATTCTTCGATGTCGGTATTGCCGAGCAGCATGCCGTAACCATGGCCGGGGCTCTGGCTGCCGGCGGCATGAAACCCGTGGTAGCCATCTACAGCACATTCTTACAAAGAGCTTACGATCAAATTTTGCATGATGTTTGCATGCAAAAGCTGCCTGTCGTATTTGCTGTTGATCGAGCCGGCATTACCGGTGAAGATGGAGAAACCCACCAGGGTTTGTTTGATTTAAGCTTTTTACGCAATATCCCCAATATGTCGATAATGGCACCTGGCAATGAAAATGAACTACAGCATATGCTCGTAACTGCTTTAGAACAGGGAAACGGACCGGTAGCGCTGCGGTATCCACGAGATAAGGTAGCAGGAGTGGATCTGGAAGCCCCCAAAGCTCTGCCCTGGGGTAAAAGCGAATTGCTTAAGGAGGGGCGCGATCTTTTGATCATTGCAGCAGGTACAGTGGTAAACCAGGCACTGCTGGCTGTTGAAAGATTGGCCTGGCAGGGTCTAAAACCGGCGCTCATCAATGCCCGTTTTGTAAAACCGTTGGACGAAGAGCTGATTATAAAGTGGGCTCATAAGTGCGGGCGGGTTATGACGTTGGAAGAAAATGTCCTGGCCGGCGGTTTTGGCAGCGCTGTTTTAGAACTATTTGAAAGAGAAGGGTTTTTAATACCGCTTAAAAGGCTGGGTATAGATGACCAATTTGTAGAGCATGGGTCCAGGGCCCAATTACTGTCCTGCTTTAACCTGGATTCTGAAGGCATATATAATGAAGCCCTGTCATTCATTGATATAAAAGCTGTGGAAGGCCAGAGTTGAAACAAAAAGGCAAAAAAAATCGTCTTGATAATCTCCTGCAGCAGCAAAAGCCTGATTTAAGCCGTAGCCGCATCCAATCCGAAATAATGGCCGGAAAAGTGCTGGTAAACGGAATTGTATGTGACAAACCGGGAGCTCAGATTGAAGAAGAGGCAGAGGTTCAATGCTTAGAGCCCGAAAATCCTTATGTCAGCCGCGGCGGTTTAAAATTGGAAGGCGTGCTTAAAGATCTAGCCCTGGATGTAGAGGGGCTAATTGTCCTTGATGTTGGTGCTTCTACCGGTGGTTTTACCGATTGCCTCATTAAAAAAGGATCCCGCCTGGTTTATGCTCTTGATGTCGGTTATGGGCAGTTGGATTATAACCTGCGGAATAAACCGGCTGTTGTGATTATGGAACGCTTTAATGTGCGGTTTTTAAAACCTGAAGATCTTCCTCACCTTCCCGATCTGGCCGTAGTGGATGTTTCCTTTATTTCATTAACAAAGGTTTTGCCTGTTCTTTGTAACATGAAAATACCTGCTGTTCTTGCTTTAGTCAAGCCACAATTTGAAGTGGGGCGGGCTGATGCCGGAAGGGGCAAGGGTGTCATCAGGGATCCTGGATTACATGCTGCTGTATTAAAAAGCATTGTTCAATCTGGCCGAGAATTCGGCTATTACTGTGAGGATATGATTTATTCCCGTTATCCCGGGCCCAAAGGTAATCTGGAATATTTTGTTTATTTTAAAACCGGAAAAGACCAATTTTGTTTAAACCATGAAGAATATGATCATAGGATCGACGGTATTGTGAAAAAAGCTCACCTCGCATATGGCAAGAACGAGAACTAATTACCGGGGAAGGATATTAAGGTTAAGACAAAGAATTCTATTACAGGCAGGCAGTTTAAGGAGGATATAAAATTCTGAGATGAAATATATTGGAGTAATCCCCAACTGGCATAAAAATAATACTGACCTGGTTGTAGATAAAATGCGCACTTTTTTTAAACAACGCTCTATTCCATTAAGAATTGTTGCCTCTGACGAGGCTGATTTTTACAGCAGCGTATCTTTGGCTGAACAGCTTTACGGTCTATATGATAAGCTGAAATTAATAGTGGTTGTCGGTGGGGATGGAACCATCCTCCGGGTGGCAAGAGACCTGGCCTGCTGGAGTATCCCGGTTTTAGGGATCAACCTCGGGCAGAAAGGTTTTCTGGCAGAAATCGAAGTAGAACAGATGGAACGGTTTTTACAGTACCTTGCCACCGGACAATACGACTTTCAAGAACGGATGATGCTTGAAGCAAAACTACAGCGCGGAGAAGAGGAGCTGGGGAGTTATTTAGCCCTGAACGACATTGTTGTAGCGCGCGGGCCCTTTTCCCGCAATATTAAAGTTGACTCATTCATTAATAATGATTTTATGGAAAGTTATTCTGGCGATGGCATTATCATTGCAACCCCCACCGGATCAACAGCCTACTCTTTATCTGCCGGCGGACCGATTGTTAACCCTATTATGGAACTCTTCCTTATAACTCCTATCTGCCCCCACAGCCTTTATAACCGTACGGTTATAGTTGGTGGCTCGGATATAATTAGTTTAAAAGTTGACTTACGCCAGGTACAGGTGGTTTTAACCGTTGATGGGCAGGTGCGTTTTGCTTTAGAAGATGACGATCGCATCATAATCAGGCAAGCCGAGCAAAAAGTTAAATTAGTTTGCTTTCATGAGAATTCCTTTTACAGGTTGCTGCATCAAAAATTAAAAGCATAATTTTCAAGGAGGAAAAGCTGAATGCTTTTAGAGCTGCGGGTTTCAAATTTTGCCTTGATTGAAGATCTCAGCTTTAATTTTAATACCGGTTTAAATGTTTTAAGCGGAGAAACGGGAGCCGGAAAATCAATTGTAATTGGCGCGATAAGCTTGCTCCTTGGTGAAAGAGCCGCCATAGAACAAATTCGTCAGGGCAAAGAAATTGCCTATGTAGAAGGAGTAATCTGCCTGGAAGGATCGAGGAAAGAAATAATTAAGCTATTGCTGGGGGAGGCCGGTATCGAACTGGCAGATGAATTGATACTGGCCCGCGAAGTATACAGCAGTGGGCGGAGTGTGGCCCGGGTAAACGGGCGAGCTGTTCCGGTTTCTTTTTTAAAGGAGCTGGGCAGGTATCTGGTTGATTTACATGGCCAGCACCAGCATCAATCGCTTTTACGTTCTGAAGAACACCTGGATCTCCTTGATTCATTCGGGGGAGAAAAGATCACAGCCGCCAGAAAGAAACTCGAAGCAATGTTTCAAAAAAGGCAGGATCTTAAAAATGAGTTATCTTTACTGGGCAGTGACAGCACCGAGCGGGAAAGAAAGCTTGAAGTGTATGAATACCAGCTAAATGAAATAAAGCAGGCCGATCTTAATAGTGGTGAAGATGAAGAACTAACTGAGCGGGAAAAAATCCTGGCTAATGCTGAAAAATTGTGGAACCTGGCAGCGGAAGCATATTCCGTTCTTTATGCCGGCGGTAATGAACTTCAATCTGAAGCGGTGCTGGATAAGGTTAATAATGCTAAAGCATTGATTGAACAGGCTTCCAGGATTGATTCAAACCTGTCTGCACTGCTGGAATTATTAGAAAGTGCGGCTGCGCAGCTGGAAGAGGTATCTTATGGGCTGCGGGACTATCAGGCTAATTTTGAATTTGATCCATCAGAATTGAGTATGATCCAGGAAAGACAGAACATAATCAAGGATTTAAAAAGAAAATACGGTTCAACAATAGAAGAGATCCAGGATTTTGCCGGCCGGGTTGAAGACGAAATGGAAAGATTGAAAAATAGCGAGACAAGGGCTATCAGCCTGGAAGAAGAAATTAAAGAACTAGAGGGCCGACTGCATGAGGAAAGCGCTGTTCTTAATAAATTACGCCGGGATACTGCTCAACAAATCGAACAACAGCTGGAAGCGATTTTAAATGAGCTGGCCCTGCCCGGTGCCCGTTTTGAAATTCGTTTTACTGAAAGAGAGGAACTGACTCCCAGTGGATTGGACCGGATCGAGTTTATGTTCAGCGCTAACCGTGGAGAAAATGTCAAGCCTTTAACCAAAATTATTTCCGGCGGAGAGGTTTCCAGGGTTATGCTGGCCCTGAAAACTATTCTGGCCAGACAGGACCTGGTGCCCACATTAATTTTTGATGAAGCAGATGCCGGTATAGGAGGCGCAACTGTTCAGACGGTGGCTGAAAAACTGGCGCAGCTCTCCATGTTCCATCAGGTTTTATGCGTAACCCACAGCCCTCAGATTGCGGCCATGGCTGATGCTCATTACAGCCTTTTTAAAGAAACAATTGATGACAGAACCCTTACCAGGGCTACCCTCCTTGACTCAGACCAAAGAAGAAAAGAGCTGGCCCGCATGTTAGATGGAGCAGGAATTGATCAGGTCAGTCTGAAACATGTTGATAGCGTCATCAAAAGAGCCCGCCGTTTCAAAGATCAGGAAGCAGGCTGATGTAATCAAGGGGCATTAAAAATAGACAGGAGGGGTTAACATCAACCGGGATTTAGAAGAAAAAACCATATCGACCAGTTATCTTTACCGCGGGAAAATTATCAATGTGCGCCAGGATCGGGTAGAAGATGCGCGGGGAAAAGCTGCTTTCAGGGAAATAGTTGAGCATCCGGGCGCAGTGGCGATCCTGGCTCTTAATGACAACCTTGAAGCTGTCCTGGTTAAACAGCACCGCCAGCCAGCCGGAGAAGTTTTACTGGAAATTCCAGCCGGCAAACTGGAACCGAATGAAGAAACGCTTTCCTGCGCGCAGCGTGAATTATTGGAAGAAACCGGCCTCAAGGCCGAACAGTGGCAGGAGCTAAGTTGTTTTTACACTTCTCCCGGATTTTGTGACGAACTCATTTATCTCTACTTAGCTGAAGGTTTAAGTAAAGGCGTTGCTACAACTTCAGATCCAGAAGAAAATATTTTAGAAGCAGTGATACCGTTATCCCAGGCCGGATCAATGATTGCTGATGGCTTAATCAAGGACGGTAAAACAATAATTGCCCTCCAGTACGCAATGCTGAAGAAAAAAATACTTACGGATAAATTATAATATTTTTGCAAATTAATATCGCCGGCAGGTATTTTGCTTTTATCGTTGAATTATATTAGATATTTAATGTGAGGGTATCGTGTAATGCAAAAACATTTATATGAATATAGTAATTATCTTGCGGTTGAAAAAGGGCTTTCCAAAAACACCCTTGAATCATACCGCCGGGATTTGAATAAATTTATAACCTTTTTGAGTAAACTTGGTATCAACGATCCAGCCCTGATTGAAAAGGTTGAAATCAACAGATTTTTAACAGAACTAAAAAACAATAATTGTGCCACTTCCACTATATCAAGGACTATTGCCTCGCTTAGATCTTTTTTCACTTTTTTAGTGCAGGAAGGTTTTATCGATAACAATCCTGCTCTGGATTTGGAATCGCCTAAAATAGAAAAAAAACTACCCCGTGTATTAACCACTGGTGAAATAGATCGACTCCTGGGGCAGCCTAAACCTGTTGAGCATAAAGGTTTGCGCGACAAAGCGATGCTTGAGCTGCTTTATGCATCAGGAATCAGGGTTTCTGAATTAATTGATTTAAATTTAAGCGATTTTGATCCGCTGGTAGGTTACCTGCGCTGCCGGGGTAAAGGCCAGAAAGAACGGATTGTCCCTATCGGATCAGTAGCCATTAATTACGTCAGTGAATATATGAGTAAGGCCCGGTCCAGGTTGTGTAAAAACAATGGGGAAATTGCTCTTTTTGTTAACCAGCATGGTAACCGGATGACCAGGCAGGGTTTCTGGAAAATTTTAAAAAAATATGCCCTGCAGTCAAATATTAATGGGGAAATCACACCGCATACTATCCGTCATTCTTTTGCGACCCACCTGCTTGAAAACGGAGCCGATCTTAGATCTGTCCAGGAAATGCTGGGCCATTCTGATATTACTACCACCCAGGTTTATACTCAAATAACCAGGAAAAAAATCAGGGAAGTTTATGACAAAACCCACCCCCGGGCTTGATCCGCCATTCTCACGATTGTTGCATATTAAATGCCGTTCTGTAACAATATGATTAAATCAATCAAAATTCGGCTGAGCTGGTTCTGGCCTGAAGCGGGAGCAATACAGTGAATTTAATTATTACCCATAAAAACGGCGATTTTGATGCCCTGGCCGCTGTTACCGCCGCTGCAAAGCTTTTTCCAAACAGTATAGTGATAATGCCTGAAACCCTTCAGGCAAATGTCCGTCCTTTTGTTAATTTATATCGTGATCTTCTACCCCTTGGAGATCCTAAAGATATTCCCGAAAGGCTTTCAACTGTCTATGTGATAGATACCAACCGCAAGGAACGCCTGGGGAAATGGGCTTATCTGCTTGAAACAGCGGGGCAGGTCAGGGTTTATGATCATCATCCGGGAGAAGAAGATCTGGGCGCCGATCAGGTCAGGATTGAGGCAGTTGGCGCCACAACCACTATTCTTTTAGAGGAAATTATAAAACAGGGTATGCCCCTGACAGAATTTGAAGCAACCTTGTTTGCTCTTGGGATATATGAAGATACCGGCTGTCTTACCTTTGATATTACCACCAGCAGGGATGTTAAAGCCCTGGCTTACTTATGGGACCTCGGGATAAACACTGCCTTAATCCAGAAGAACATTCGCTCTCCTCTGACCGTTTCTCAAAAAGCATTGCTGGAGAAATTAATTCAAAACAGTGAGTTGCATAAAATCAATCAGCGCCGCGTCATGATCAGCACCACCAGGCTTGACGAATATGTTAGTGGAGCCTCGGTTATGCTGCAGTTTTTAGATGACATCGAAGATACAGCACTCACATTGATTATTGTCCAGATGACAGATCAAATCTATTTTGCAGCGCGAACCAGGGAAAGTGATCTTGATTTGCTGGAGCTTTTTTCTACCTTTGATGTGAGGGGATATCCGGGGGCGGTAACAGCCCATTTTAGAGAAATTAAGGCTGATGAACTTAAAAAGATCATGTTGGACTGCTTAAGAACCAATATCCCTCCTGCGATCACTGCAGAAGAAGTGGCTTCCAGGCCTGTTTATACCATTGATAGCAGTATCAGCCTTAATGAGGCGGAGCAATTTTTGTCTGAGAAAGGTATTAAAGGATGCCTGGTGGTAGAAGAAGGCAAACCGGCCGGAATTGTGTCCCAGCGTGATTTACAAAAGGGCCTGCGCAGCGATCTTGGTCACGCTCCGGTAAAAGGGTTTATGACCCGGTCTTTAATTACAGCTTCCCCTCAGACTTCCCTGGTGGAATTGCGAAGGATTATGGTGGAAAACAACATTGGCCGGATACCTTTAATCGATGAGAATGAAAACCTGGCCGGAATTATTACCCGTTCAGATATATTACGCCATCTCAGTTATCTTGATGAAAGTGGCCGGTCCCTAAAAAAAAAGCAAAGCCAAAACATTGATCAACCTGGAATGTTAAACGGTGAAGCTGGAGTGGAAGACATAGCTTTAGACATTGATGAAGATAATGAAATCAATTTAAGCCGTTTATTGAGCAGGGAGCTACCGGCCCGCATAAACAAACTGCTGTTACAAATCAGACAGCAGGCTTACCGGCAAAAAAATCAAGTTTACCTGGTTGGTGGAACAATCCGGGATCTATTGCTGCGTCACCCTCCGGAAAAGGACTTTGATTTTGTGGTAATTGGCGACGCCATTACTTTCACCTACGATCTGCAGAAGATACTGGGCGGGAAAGCCCGCCATTTTGAACATTTTGGCACGGCATCTCTATATCTCGATGATGGGTTAAGGCTCGATCTGGTTACTGCTCGTAAAGAATACTATGCTTCTCCGGGCGCCCTGCCGCAGGTTGAAAGATCCAGTTTGAAAAACGATCTCTCCCGGCGGGACTTTACTATTAACACCATGGCCTGTTCATTGAGCGCCGATGATTTCGGGCGGTTATATGATTATTATAACGGGCGGCTTGATCTGAAAGAAAAAAAGATCAGGGTGCTTTATGAACAGAGTTTTGTTGATGATCCTTTAAGAATATTACGAGCAATTCGTTTTGAGCAGCGCTATGCATTCTTTATTGAACCGGAAACCATCGGTTTAATAAAAAAAGCCGTGACTGAAAAAGTTTTTGATAATGTCAGCCGTCACCGACTGAACCAGGAACTGAAATTGATCTATAAAGAGCCATCACCTTATATAATCTTGAAGCGCTATGAAGAACTAAATCTTATTAATGCCCTCTATCCCGGGGCCAGGCTTACCCACCATACCTGGCAGCTGTTGGAAAAGGTAGAAGCGGTGCTGCAATGGTCCCGGAAGAGAGGATGGAGGCAAAAACCGGATTCAGAACTGTTATATCTTAGCGGATTGCTGATCAGTTTGGAATCTGCCGCCAGGTCTGCTATAATAATTAAGTTACAGCTATCAAAGGAGAGGGCCTCTACTATTCTGGCTGCCTGCCATAAAGTTCCGGATATTTTGAAAGAGCTGAATCAGGAAGACATGAATCCAAGTATGGTAGTTAGCTGCCTGGATCCTCTGCCTGTGGAAGCAGTTTTGCTCGCGTATGCCATGGCAGAAAACAGCACTGTTAGAGGCCATTTGAAAGTGTACATGGAAGCCTTAAAATATATTCAGCCCCGCTTAAAAGGCGGAGATTTGAAAAAAATGGGGTTGGAGCCCGGGGCCCGCTACCAGAGAATTATTGATGGTTTAAAAGAGGCGGTCCTTGATGGTGAAGTGCGAACTCCAGAAGATGAATTGGATTATGTTATCCAATACCTGGAAAAAGAAAGGGGGAATTATTAAATGCTGGGATTAGATCCTGTAACCATAGCGCTGCGTATTCCGGTCCTCTTGATCGTAATAACGGTTCATGAGTTTGCTCATGCCCGGATGGCTTATCATTTTGGTGATGCTACTGCCGAAAAACAGGGAAGGATGAACCTTAACCCTATAAATCACCTTGATCCGATTGGCTCCCTGATGATCCTGCTGGTCGGCTTTGGCTGGGCCAAGCCGGTTCCCATCAATCCGCTAAACTTTAACCAGTACCGTTCAGGCCTGCGCTGGGTTTCTTTTGCCGGGCCAATGAGCAACCTTATTTTTGGGTTTGTCAGCATGTTGATTTTCAGGTTTTTGTTAAGTTCGGGTTTGATGTATGCTGGAGGAATGAATATTTCTTCCCTGGCTATTGAATTCTTTCAACAGCTAATAATGATTAATATTTACCTGGCGCTTTTTAACTTGCTTCCCATTCCGCCTTTGGACGGATCGAAGATTTTGATGTCTTTTCTTTCGGATGCTAATCTGGGGTTGTACCGTCAGCTTGAGCGTTATGCGCCACTAATTCTGATCGGGCTGATCATTACCGGAGTGCTGGGAACGATCATCTTTCCGCTGGCCAGGCTGGTACTTGTTATTTACGAAACAATACTTCAGTTTATACCAGGCTTATGACAAAGTCATATCTAACAGGGAGGATCATAGTAGATGAAAAAAAAGATCGTTTTTTCAGGAATTCAAGCTTCCGGCTCTCTGCATCTGGGTAATTACCTGGGAGCGATTCGCAACTGGGCGGCAATGCAGTATGATTACAATAATTATTTTTGTGTAGTGGATCTGCATACCATTACAGTTCCTCAGGATCCGTCAACCCTGAGAACTAAAATCAGAGAAGTGGCCGGATTATTATTTGCGGCTGGAATTGAGGCGGAAAACTCGGTTGTTTTTGTTCAATCCGATGTAAAAGCTCACTCTGAGCTGGCCTGGCTTCTAAATTGCATAACACCGATGGGCTGGCTGCACCGCATGACCCAGTTTAAAGAGAAATCTGAAAAGCAAAAGGAAGAAGTCAGTGTGGGGCTATTTGATTATCCTGTTTTACAGGCCGCCGATATTCTTCTCTATGATACGCATATGGTGCCGGTGGGTGAAGATCAAAAACAGCACGTGGAACTTTGCCGCGATATAGCCCAGCGTTTTAATTATCGCTACGGTGATGTATTTGTACTGCCGGAGCCTTATATACCAGCTGTTGGCGGCCGGGTGATGGGGCTTGCCAACCCGGAGAAAAAAATGAGGAAAAGTGAAGAAAAGAAGGAAGACTCTATTTTCCTGCTGGACAGTCCGGATGAAATCAGGAAAAAAGTCAAGAAAGCTACCACTGATTCACAGCGCGATATTAGTTTTGATGAAAACCGGCCCGGGGTTAATAACCTGCTTACCATATATCAATTGCTGACTGATAAAAGCAGAGAAGACATAGAGGGTCATTTTTCCGGTAAATCCTATAAGGATTTAAAAGAGCAGGTGGCTGAAGTAATCATTGAAACTTTAAGGCCAGTACAAGAACGTTACTTTGAATTAACCGGTGAAAAGGGCTACCTCGATGGAATGCTTGAAAGAGGGGCGGAAAAAGCAGGCGAACAGGCAGACTATAAAATGCGCCAGGTGTCTGAGCATATGGGCCTTAAATAAAGACCTTTTTGGAACTGCCATAAAAGGTTGCAAAGGAGTTTTATGGTAGAACAGACCGAGTATAAAATAAAACTTCCCACTTTTGAAGGGCCATTTGATCTGCTTTTTCATTTGATCAAGAAAGCGGAGGTTGATATCTGGTCGATTTCCATTGCCGATATAACCGAGCAATACTTAGCCTACCTGCAGTCGATGAAAGAATTAAATCTGGAAATAGCCAGTGAATTTTTGGTTATGGCGGCTACACTGCTGCGCCTGAAGTCGAAGTTGCTGTTGCCCCGTTCTCCAAAATTCAAAGAGCAGGAGGAAGAAGAAGAACTTTTTGAAATCAACACCGCTGAAGAACTTTTCCAGCGTTTAGAAGAGTACAGGGCCTTTAAAAAAGCTGCTCTTAATTTAAGACAAAAAGAAGAAGACCAGAAAAAAGTATTCTTGCGATCAACCGGTGGTCAAAAAGTCATGGTTTTAACCCGGCAGGAATCGGTTTATACAATCTGGGAGGGCGCTCATTACCTTAGTGATATAATGCAACATTTTGCCAAAGTTGCTTCACAGAGGGAATATATCCCGGCTTTTAGTGCGGTTGAAGATTTCGTTATTGTCAGGAAAGCTGAATATATCCAGTCATTGTTAGAGCAAAATCTGCGGTCTATGCCGCTGAAAGATTTTGTAAACGGTCCAACCCTGTGGGAAGTAATCATTACTTTTATAGCCCTGCTGGAAATGTCCAGGCAAAAAAAGGTTATTTTATACCAGGATCGGCAGTTCGGCCCAATCCTGGTTTCATTGTGGGAGGAAGATCAAAAGGAGGGAGAAAGTGGAGAAAGCGCAGCAGAAAAGAGCAATTGAAGCCCTGCTTTTTTTAAGTGAAGAACCGGTCAAACCGGATAAACTGGCAGTAGCCCTTTCTACTTCCGCTGAAGAAGCAGAAAAAATAGCCCGGGAATTACAGGATGATTTGTCGAACCAGGGCCGGGGGGGGCAGATTTTTGAAGCTGCAGGTGGATTTCAGATGGGAACCCTGCCTGAACTTGCTCCTGTCCTGGAAAAAACTTTTAGTGAAGAAGTATCAAGCAACCTGTCCACAGCAGCACTGGAGGTTTTGGCCATTATTGCTTATAAGCAGCCGGTAACCAGGATTGAGGTTGAATCTATTCGCGGTGTTAGAAGTGAGCATGTTCTTGAGAATCTTTTAAAGCGCAAATTAATTAAAGTTACCGGGCGTAAAGAAGGTCCTGGCCGTCCTTTGCTGTATGGTACTACTGCGGACTTTTTAAAATATTTTGGCCTAAAAGATCTTGAGGAGCTTCCCGAACTGGAACTGGAAAGTGATCATGATGAGGAAGATGATAAAAGCCTGGTTGAAGATGGCGGCATTGAAGCAGGAACTGCGGAAAAAAATCTCTCGGCCTCAAACAGTAAGAGCGTTAACTATGGAGAAAGAACGTCCGACCTTTAAGACGGATTTAATCATAGTGATTTAAAAATAAGGGTGGTTTAAAATGAGATTGGCCAAATATCTATCCCGGGCCGGTGTAGCTTCCCGGCGTCAAGCCGAAGCTTTAATCGGTGAGGGAAGAGTTAAGGTCGACGGGTTGGTTGTTAAAAAGCCGCAAACCTTAGTTACAGATCGAGATCGGGTTATGGTAGACGGGCATATTGTTGAAAATATTGAGCCAAAGCGCTATTTATTAATGCATAAACCTCCCGGATATATTTCTACAGTAAAAGATACACATAACCGTCCCACCGTCCTTGATTTGATAAGCTGTGTTGAAGCCAGGCTCTATCCGGTGGGAAGGCTTGATGCCGACACCAGCGGGGCCCTGTTAATGACCAATGATGGCGAAATGGCTTTCCGGTTAACCCATCCCAGCTATGAGATTAAAAAAAGGTACCTGGCCCTGGTATCAGGTATTCCCAACCGGGAATCGCTTGATCGATTACGAAAGGGGATCGTTATTGAAGAACATTATACCTCTCCAGCAGGAATTAATTTGATCGAGCGGGTGGTTAAACACAATCAAGCCTTGCTTGAATTAACCCTGATTGAGGGAAAAAAGCGCCAGGTTAAAAAAATGTGCAGAGCAATTAATCATCCTGTTGTTAAACTGCACCGGGAAGAGTTTGCCGGTCTTAAGATTGGTGGATTG
Source organism: Syntrophomonadaceae bacterium (assembly GCA_003567725.1). Lineage (GTDB taxonomy): Bacteria > Bacillota > Dethiobacteria > DTU022 > DTU022 > B1SED10-74M. The sequence goes on from PWYU01000038.1 coordinate 28,428, forward strand.
CCTGAAGGGAAACACCGCTTTCTTTCAGATCAGGAAGTGAAATGGCTTTACCGGTTAGTTAAACTTTAAGGATTTCCCAGTCTTGCAAATTAGGGCTATTAATGAGAGAATAGAAATGTTTTTAAGATATAAATTAGATCAGTTAGGTCGGAGAACGATAGTGGCGGATTTTAAACAAACCAGAGGGATCAGAGGCGCAACCACTGCGGAGCATAATACCCCGGAGGATATTCTTTCCGAAACATCTAAGCTCCTTGCAAAAATTGTTGAAGATAATACTCTTGAGATTAAAGATATTGCAGCAGTCTTCTTTTCAGCAACCCCGGATTTAAACAGCGCTTTTCCGGCCAAAGCGGCCAGGGATATGGGCTGGTTGAGCACAGCATTATTCTGCCATGTGGAGATTGATGTGCCAAAATCGCTAAAAAAATGTATCCGTATTTTAATGCTGGTAAACACAACCCTGGAGCAGCATCAAATCAACCACATTTACTTAAAGGAAACAACCAGGTTGAGAGAATAATGAACTGATTATTTTATAAAAAGGTTTTTAACCGGGAAGAGCGAATAAAAATTTAATGCCAGATAAAGATTTTTATCCAAATATTGCCATAGACGGCCCAGCCGGCGCTGGTAAAAGCTCGGTAACCAGAGAGGTATCGCGCCGACTAAAGTTACGTTACCTTGATACGGGAGCAATGTACAGGGCTATTACTTTAAAATTGTTACAGGAAAGTGTTGACATTACGGATCTAGATCTGATTGCCAAAACCTTAGAAAATACTGACATTAAGTTAAATGATCAGGAAGAGGTATTTTTAGATGGCAAGCCAGTTACTGCAGAAATCCGCAGCTCTGAAGTAAACCGGTTAGTCTCTCCGGTTTCTGCTATTCCTATCGTTCGCCGCCGGCTGGTCGAAATGCAGCAGGCGATCGCAAAGGAATCAGAGGGAATTGTGATGGAAGGCAGAGATATTGCATCAAAGGTGATGCCGGATGCAGATTTTAAGTTTTTTCTTGACGCTTCTATCGAAGAGCGAGCCAGAAGAAGAAGGAAGGAACAGCTTGATAAAGGTATAGAGATGACAGAGCAAGAAGTTATTGCTGAAATAAAAAACAGGGATATAATTGACTCCGGGAGGGAAGATTCTCCGCTAACCAGGGTATGGGATGCTGTTGTTATAGACACAACCAATATGGCTTTCGATGCAGTTGTCGATAAAATAGTTGGCCTAGTTAGAGGTTAAATGCCCTGAAAAAAGCCAGGTGAAAAGTGTGTTTTATCAAGCTGTCCGTTTGGTCTATCTTATAGTGTTGAAGTTGTTATACCGGATTAAAATCCATGGCAGAGAGAATATACCCGGTCGCATTCCCTTTATTATTTGTTCAAACCATTTAAGCTGGCTAGATCCGGTAATTGTCGGGTTGGTGTTCCCAGGCTCTTACAAGATTCATTTCATGGCCAAAAAAGAGCTGTTCAGCAATTTCATTAGCTCCTATTTATTAGGTAAAGTAGGTGCTTTTCCGCTAAATCGTGAAGATGCAGATTACGCTGCTATTAAGAAATCTTATCAGCTTTTACACGATGGGCAGGTGTTGGGGCTTTTTCCGGAAGGGTCAAGAAGCAAAAGCGGTAAACTACAAAAACCTTATAATGGTGCGGCTTTGATTGCCGTACGCAGCGGCGTGCCGATAGTACCGGTGGCCATTGCCGGGCCTTATAGGCTGTTTAAAACACTGCACGTTTTTATAGGGCCGCCCTTTGTTTTACCTCCTTTACAGTATGACCGTAAAGAGGATAAAAAGACGCGGCTAGAAGAAATGAGCTTACATATCATGGATCAAATCAGGAATTTATTTCCTGAAGGTCATATCAATAAGCCGTTGGAATAATTTAATAAAGCTGGTAACACATAGTTTGGAGTGATAAGTTGCAGGTTATTCTGGCAGAAAAAGCCGGTTTTTGCTCCGGGGTGAATAGAGCAGTTAATCATCTGCTTGATCAAGCTGCCCGGTATGGAAGCGGATCTACCCTTGGTCCCCTGGTTCATAACGAAGAAGTTGTTGAGTACTTAAAAAAACGTTCTATTGTTTCTGTAGAGAGCCCTGAAGATGCCAGGGGATCATTTCTGGCAATCCGGACTCACGGGGTAACACCTGAACTATTGGAGCAACTTTATAAACTTGAAAATATCACTATCATTGATTTGACCTGTCCAAGGGTCCAGCGTGTTCAAAAAAAAGCGGCTCAACTGCGTGAAATGGGCTACAAAGTTATTATTTTTGGGAATACCGATCACCCCGAAGTAAAAGGCTTGATTGGTTGGGCCGGGGGAGAAGCTACAGTTGTTTCTTCTTTGGAAGAGCTTGAAAATTTGATTGTGGAGCCCCCTGCCGGTTTAATAGCTCAAACCACCAGTGATCCCGAGCTATATGAAAAAGTAAAACAGGTTTTTAAAGCTAAAAACCCGGAAAGTCAGGTTTATGACACGCTGTGTCCTGAAACGAAGCTTCGACAGGGAGAAATTATTAATTTGGCACAAAGGGTAGAAGCGCTGATGGTAGTAGGCAGTGAATCAAGCGCCAATACTAAAGCCCTTTATGATTGCTGTCGGCAGTTAAAACCATCCTGCCGAATAACTAATGCAAGGGGGTTGCCGCAAACATTTCTGAAGCGGTACGCATCATTTGCTGTAACAGCAGGAGCGTCAACTCCCCCGTGGACGATTAAGGAGGTCGTGGAGAGTATGGAGAATGAGAATTTAGATGTTAAGAATGAAGAACAGTTTGACTTCGATGTAGAAATCAAGGTGGCCCAGGTTGGTGAACAGGTCACTGGCAAAGTAGCCCGGGTAGCCGAGGAAGAGGTTTATGTAGATATAGGTGCAAAAACCGAAGCTATCCTTCCTCTATCAGAAGTTCATCTGGATCAGGATCAAGGACTTACCGATATTTTTACTCCGGAAGATGATATCGAGGTAACTGTCCTGGAAACAGACGAACAGGAAGGGAAGGTAGTTGTTTCTCATAAAAGACTGGCCAGGGATAAACGCATTAAGGAGATTGAACAGGCTCATGACGAAGAAGCAGTAATTGAAGGCAAAGTTAAACAGGTAGTATCAGCTGGACTGGTTATCGACCTTGGTTCAGGAGTAGAAGGTTTTATGCCCGGGTCTCTGGTGGATATTAAGTTTATTCCTGATTTTAAAGAGTTTAAAGATCAAACCATTCAGTTCAGGGTAATAGAGTTTAACCGGGAAAAGGGCAAGATAATCTTAAGCCGTAAAAAAATCCTGGAAGAAGAAACTGCTAAAAAGAAAGAAGAAACCCTAAACTCCCTTGAAGTTGGATCAACCATTACCGGAACGGTAAAAAGGCTGACAAACTTTGGCGCTTTTGTTGATGTGGGAGATATCGACGGACTGGTTCATATTTCAGAACTGGCCTGGGAAAGGGTAGGGCATCCCAGTGAAGTTTTAAAAAACGGTGAACAGGTTGAGGTAAAAGTGCTAGAAGTTATCCCTGAAAAAGAGCGGATCAGTTTAAGTATCCGTAAAACCCAGCCCGATCCCTGGAGCAAAGCTGTTGAAGAACTGGAAAGCGGTCAGATTATTAATGGCAGAGTTACCCGCCTGGTTAACTTCGGAGCATTTATAGAGTTAAAAGCCGGGGTTGAAGGCCTGGCTCATATTTCTCAGCTGGCTGATTACCATGTTAACCATCCCTCAGAAATCCTGAACGAAGGAGAAGAGGTTGAAGTAAAGATCCTTGAAGTAAAACCCAGGGCAAAAAGAATTAGCCTGAGCATCAAAGAAGCAAAAGGCACTACTATAACCTCTGAGCAAAGTGGAATTGAAGAAACCGAAGACGGCAGTGTAACCCTGGGTGATGTTTTTGGCAATCTATTCGACAATGGAGAACTGGAACCAGAACGGGAAAAATCAGATGATGCTGATGTTGATTCTTATGAACAGCAATCTTTGGAAGAACAGGCAGTAGCACCAGATCAAAGCGAGTCAGTTAATGAAGATGACTCTTCTCAAGCAGAAATCGAAGAACATGAAGAAAGTGAAGAAGAACCGGAAGATAAAGAAGCATAAAAAGCCTTTAAATTTTAAACTCTTATCAGCTAAATTAATGTTGAATAATAATTTAGATCGGTTCCTCAGCTTGAAAGGGACGGACTCTTCGTTCGTCCTTTTTATTGCGTAATATAAGTAGCTTGGAATTACTATAATGGCCCGGCCTGTTTTATTTTAACCTGTTAAGTTTTGAATGAAGACTAAAGCCATGTAATGTTCAGCCCGGTAATGGTTGAGACGAATTATAATTTATTATATTTGAGGAATTATAATGATTAAAAACACAGGTTTTTACATAAGTCAGGTTGCCGCCGGCTCTCCGGCTGAAAAGGCCGGCATAAAAGCAGGCTTTAGGTTGCTCAGGGTTGATAGCCAGAAAATAGGCGACATAATAGATTTTAAGATTGCCGAATCTGATACAAGACTGCGCCTGCTGGTGATGACCGGACAAGGCTATTTACGCCGGATTAAAATAAAAAAGCAGGCAGCTGCACCGCTGGGTTTGCAATTTGATCCGCCTACTATGGATCCCATTAAACGCTGTCAAAACAGATGTATATTTTGCTTTATTGATCAGAACCCACCGGGTTTAAGGACGCCTCTTTATATCAAAGATGATGATTACCGCCTCTCTTTTCTTTATGGCAATTTTATCACTTTAAACAGGCTGAGCGATAAAGAAATAACAAGAATTAAACGCCTGCAGTTGAGTCCGCTTTATGTTTCTGTTCAAACTACAAATCCTGTTCTAAGAAGAGCCATGTTTAATTCGAAAATGGCCGGCAGGGGGTTGGCAAACTTGAAAAAGCTTGTCGGGGCAGGAATTGGCATCCATGCTCAAATTGTGCTCTGCCCCGGCTTTAATACGGGTGCAGAGATGGAAAAAACAATCAAGGATTTATACAACCTGGGTGAGAATATTTTAAGCGTGGCCCTTGTGCCGGTTGGCCTGACCAGCCATCGAGATGGTCTTCCTGGATTACAGAAGTTCGCTGATATGGAAGCAGAAAGATTGATTAAACAGGTTTCTGTTATGCAAAACGATTTTTTAAAGCAAAGGGGCAGTCGCTTTGTTTTTTTGGCCGATGAATTTTATAACCTGGCCGGTTTTCCCTTGCCATCTGAAGATGAATATGAAAATTATCCACAGCTGGAAAATGGCGTTGGCATCGCCCGTCAATTTTTAGAGCAGTTAAAAGATCTCTCCCTGGCAGGAATGAATATACTACCTCGAAAAATAACTGTAACCATATTATCAGGCCTGGCTGCCAAACCTCAGATCCAGGAAATGACGGATATATTTAAGCAAATTACAGGTTTAACAGTGCAAACAGTATTTGCTCACAACCACTATTTTGGGGAAAAGGTAACCGTTAGCGGTTTGCTGGCAGGAAAGGATCTAATCGAAGCCATGGAAGGAAAAGAGGCCGGCGACGTAGTATTTATACCAGATATAATGTTGAAAGATAATAGCGACCTATTTCTTGATGATTTAAATCTAAAAGATCTCGAGGAAGCTTTTCAGGCTCCGGTCAGGGCAGTGAACAGCCCGCAGCAGATTATAGATGTATTGCTGAAATTCTCGGACAGTTCGGAAACCGGACATAAAAAGGGGAACAAATAAATGAGCGGAAACATTGTTGCCATAGTTGGGCGTCCTAATGTTGGTAAATCCACCCTGTTTAATCGTCTTATTTCGGCCAGAACAGCAATTGAAGAAAAGGTGCCGGGTGTAACCAGGGATCGCCTCTATGGCTTGTTCGACTGGCGGGATCGCAGCATGGTAGTAATCGATACTGGCGGGATTACTTTCGGCAAGGATAATCACCTTACCTCCCAGGTGCAAAAACAGGTCAACCTGGCTATTGAAGAAGCACAGGTAATACTATTTTTACTGGATGGCAGAGAAGGCTTGACCGCCCTTGATGAAGAAATTGCTTTGATGTTAAGACGCAGTGGCAAGTCAGTTCTGCCGGTTGTTAACAAGCTGGATATTATGTCAAAAGAAGATCAGCGCTACGAATTTTACAGCCTTGGATTTGGTGAGCCCCAGGCCATATCCGCCAGCCATGGCCGGGGAATAGGCGATCTTCTCGATTTTGTTTATGACTTAATGCCCGCTGCTTCTTACCATTTTGATCCTGAACTAGAAGATATAATTAAGATCGCTGTGATCGGCAGGCCCAATGTAGGCAAATCCTCTTTGATTAATGCCCTATTAGGAAAAGAACGGGTAGTTGTGAGCCAACTGCCCGGTACTACCAGGGAAGCGGTTGATACCCCTTTTACCTATAAGGATCAACCCTGTCTTTTAATCGATACAGCCGGTATGAGACGTAAAAGCAAAGTAAAAGATGCTGTTGAATACTATAGTGTGCTTCGCTCCCTCAAAGCGGTTCAGCGTGCTGATGTAACCCTGCTGGTTATAGACGGGGAAGAGGGTATTACCGAACAGGATCAAAGATTAGCCGGTTATGCCCATGAGGCTGGTAAAGGGCTGATCCTTGTTGTGAATAAATGGGATCTGGTGCGAGGACAGGAAAATGCTCATCAGGACTATGTAAATGATTTAAAGCGCAAGTTTAATTTTGCATCATATGCGCAGCATATTTTTATATCGGCCCTAACCGGCTGGCGGCTTGACAATATTTTTCCTTTAATTATGCAAGCCTGGCAGGAACAGCATAGAAGGATCCCTACTGCTTTGTTAAACGAACTAGTGCAAGATGCCCTTACCGTAAACCCGCCCCCGCCGGTTAAAGGCAAAAGGGTCAGGATTTATTATGCCACCCAGCCGGAAGTAAAACCACCAAAATTTATATTTTTTACCAATGAGCCGGCTTTAATTCATTTTTCCTACCGGCGATATTTGGAAAATCGCCTGCGTGAAGCCTTTAGTTTTGAAGGAACTCCGATCGTAGTTATTTTTAGAAAAAGAGAGAGGAGAGGTGATTGAGTTGGTATATTTGATCTTTTTAGCGGCCTATTTAATAGGTTCTCTTCCTTTTGGTTATATTCTTACAAAAATTGTGCATAAAAAGGACATCAGGGACTATGGCAGCGGTAATATTGGAGCGACCAATGTTCTAAGGGTCTACGGTCCTCGTTCTGCAGCCCCGGTATTTGTTTTAGACCTGTTAAAGGGTTTAGCTGCAGTTTTAATCGCCAGGGCCGTAAGTGATCTTCCGGCGGTTTACCTAACAGCCGGCTTCCTGGCAATGTTTGGGCACAGTTTCCCGGTATATCTCAGGTTTCGAGGAGGAAAAGCTGTTGCCACATCGATTGGGGTGCTGATTGCCCTTTCATGGCCGGTAACCCTGATTGTCCTTGCCTGTTTCCTGCTGATTGTTTATTTCAGCCGTTATGTTTCCCTGGGCTCTATTACTTCGATGGCACTGCTGCCTGCTGCATTTTGGCTGCTGGGCTTTGCTCTGCCTTACATATATTTCGGATTAGCCACGGCTTTACTCGTAGCAGTCAGGCATCATGAAAACATCGGCCGGCTTTTAAAGGGTACAGAATCAAAACTGGGGAGAAAGAGTTGATTATTTGTGCTTAGAAAAGAATTGCTAGAACTTTTGTTTGAAGCAGCCAGCATTCAACGCTGGAACGATCATATCCGCCCTGAGCATTTTACTGAACTGGATAAACAGGCTCATAAAATGTTGTATGCCTATGTCCTGGGGAAAATTGAAGAAGCCGATCATGGCACAAGGCTTAACTGGCAGCACTTAATTGAAGGCGGCCTGTTTGAATTTTTACACCGTATAGTGCTTACCGACATTAAACCGCCCGTTTATTATAAATTGATGGCCGAAAAAGGCGCACAGTTAAACAACTGGGTTCTGGAAAAATTGTCAAGCAAAGTGCCCGGGCTGCATGAGCTTCAGCCTGATATTATAAAATTAATGGAAGCATATCTTAACCTACCTGGCCGGGCCAGCATTGAAAAAAGAATTTTACAGGCAGCCCATTACCTGGCCACCAACTGGGAATTTAAGATAATTTACCGTTTAAATGAGGGCCTCTACGGCCTGGAAGAAACCAAAGCTGCCATAGCTAACCAGATAGAGGAACACTACGATTTAGCCGGTGTCCAGAAACTGGCCCTGGGTAAAAAAACAAGCAACTTTCTCGATCTGGTCGGGCAGCTGCGTTTTCAACAGCGCTGGGCGCAATCTCCGCGGGTGCCTAAAACTTCGGTCCTGGGGCATATGCTAATTGTGGCTATGATGAGTTATTTTTGCTCCCTGCAGCTGAATGCTTGCCCGAAACGGCTCTACAATAATTACTTCGCAGCCCTGTTTCATGATCTGCCAGAAGTGTTAACCAGGGATATTGTTTCGCCTGTAAAGAGATCTGTGGCCGGGCTTGAAGATATCATCAAAGAAATTGAGCACAGGCAGCTGGAAGAAAGAATATTTCCCCTGCTTCCTGTTGAATGGCATGCTGAACTAAGGTATTTTACCGAAGATGAATTCGCTTGTAAAATAACCGATCAGGGCCAGATTAAGCTGGTTAGCTCTGAAGATATTAATAAAAACTATAATCATGACCGCTTTTCACCTTTAGACGGTGAAATGATCAAAGCCTGCGATCAACTGGCAGCCTACATAGAAACTTTTCTCTCCATCTCTCATGGCATTAAATCATCCCACCTGGAAGAAGGAAACCGGCAGCTTTATAACCGTTACAACAATCAGGTTGTTTCCGGTATAGATTTTGGACGGTTGTTCAGTTATTTTAAAATATAAGGTATCAGCTCAGCCACAGGCTAACGGCTTTAACCCGGCTATTAAATCAGGTTAAATTTCGACGGCCTTCCCGGTAAGCCATAAAATCAGGGCCGTGCTTGGCCAGGATGATTACAGCCAGGACCAGGCCGAATAATACCCATACAAACTCCTGGTACTGGAAGAATAGTATAACCGGAATACTTAAAGCTGCAGCACCACAAGCCGTGTTGATATCTTTAAGCGCTATAGTCAGACAGACAGCAGCTAAAAAGACGAAAGGGATGGTATGAGGCGATAGGGCGATAAAAACCCCCATTCCGGTTGCCAGGCCTTTTCCGCCCCTGTACCTTAAAAAAACACTGTAATTATGACCAAGAACCACCAGCAATCCGGCCATAAACACCACCAGCGGCTCAGAGCTCCAGTTTAAGGCTAAAATTATGGCCAGGGCTCCCTTGGCAATATCAATTATAATGGTTAGTAGACCGGGAAGAAAACCAGCCGTTCGTAAGATGTTCATTCCGCCTACATTGCCTGATCCGCTTTCCCGGATGTCAATTTTTTTAAATAAGCGGCCGAGCAGGTAAGCAGTTGGAAAAGAGCCCAGTAAATAAGCGAAGCCCATGGTCAAGATATCGTTCATTGTTTTCTTCAACCTCCTATAGCATTAGCTTTATAATAAGTATAACCCGATTGTTGACTTTTTGAAAACCTTGCATTAAAATTAACTAAGAATTGAATAGGCGTTTTAACATCGGGGCGTGGCGCAGTTTGGTAGCGCGCTTGACTGGGGGTCAAGAGGTCGTAGGTTCAAATCCTATCGCTCCGACCATTTTTTTAAAGACTTTTTATAAGGGGTGATGGCGGGAAATAGTAAATAATAATATTTTGAACGAAGGAAGGAAGGGACGTGCCCGATTTATGCAAAAAAAAATCATTATATTTATCGCACTGACGTTAATTCTGGCCTTTACTTTCAGCTTTTCTGCTGCTGCCTATGAATATAAAAGCACCAGCTCCAGTTTCAGGTATATTGGTGATGTGCTGCATGAAAAATCATATGGTTTTTTTGGCGGCAGCGGTTCATTTTACGTACATGGCTTTGGAGAAGTAATGGGCAGCCACAGAGTTGAAACAACTCGCTATGACATCAGCCCGCAGGATCTCGTTTATGGAACTTATCCCCCGCAATACACTTCCAGTAAGGCTTACATCCGGGTTTACTTAAGGGGTACAACAGATCCCGATTACGCTGCAACCCTGGCCCGGAGAGAAGCAGAATTACTGGCGCATGTAAAGCAAAGGCGTGAAGCGGAAATTGCCGCTTTAAACGAGAAAAAGAAGGCTTCGCCCGGCATGAGTGGTGAAGAATTTATGGCTGAGATGGATGCAATCAATGAATATTTTGATGAACTGGTGCTTGACATTATTGAAAGCTACAGCGAGGCCAAGAAGAACGTCAGGCTTCTTAGTTCGAATACTATTGATATGAAAGCTGGTACTGCCAGGTCGAGGGTTGGCGTCGATATGGATCCCGGTGAGAGCGGTTACATCAGGCAAACAATCGAAACCAGTACTGGTTCGCAAGAGTATCTCAGGGTCAGAAGTTCCTTTGAAAACACCGGTGGAACTACCAAACGTGAGCTAACTGTTCCGGATTTTTTCGATGAAAGACTGCATGTGGAAGGTTATGCCAGGGTATGGGAAAGAACCACGGTTAGAGAAGGAAATGCAAAAACCGGCTGGTGGGATACACAACCCTAAAGCTATAATGATTATAACAGTTTAATTAAGAAGGCTCCGGATACAAAACCGGAGCCTTCTTCTTTGACATAAAAAAACTTTGTGCAGTATAATGGATTTAATTAAGATTGATACAAGCAAATCGCAGAGGAGGGATTTAAAAGATGGCTGCAGGAAAAAGCCTGGAAGAAAAACAAAAAATAGCCCGTCAGCGGGCAGGAGAATTAAAACGAAGCATAGACGATTACCGGCAGGCTGTAGAGGATATGCCGGTTGGATTTAAATCTTGGCCGCAGATTAAAGAAAATCAAAACCGGATTAAAGCATTCTTTAAGGCAACTGACAGTGACTGGGAAAACTGGCGCTGGCAGTTAAAAAACCGCGTCAGCAGCGCCGAGGTTTTGCAAGAATTATTGCCTATAGATAAGCAGGAATATGAAGAGATCAGGGAGGCAGGCTCTAAGTACCGCTGGGCGGTTTCTCCTTATTACCTTAGCCTGATTGATCCCGATGACCCTGATGATCCGGTCAAAAAACAATGTATCCCAACCATACATGAATGCCTTGATCAGGAAGGATATGACGATCCTATGGGAGAAGAATTTACTTCTCCAATCAGGGCAATAACCCGCCGCTATCCTGACCGTCTGATCATAAAAGTAACTAACCAGTGCGCCATGTATTGCCGGCACTGCCAGCGGCGGAGAGCTATCGGGGAAGAGGATCTGGCTACCCCGCGGGAAGAACTAAAAGAGGCTATTAATTATGTCAGGGAAAATGAAGAAATCCGCGATGTGCTCCTAACGGGCGGAGACGGTTTGATGCTTGACAACCAGACCATCAAATGGCTTTTAGAAGAGATTGGCCGTATTGATCACGTTGAGATTAAAAGGTTTGGATCAAGAACCCTGGTTACCATGCCGCAACGCATTGATGATGAGCTATGCCGTATCTTTTCCGAGCATCTGCCTATTTACGTTGTCACTCATTATAACCATCCTTTAGAGATAACGCCCCGGGCCAGGGAAGCGGCTTTTAAGCTGGCCAGATCGGGAGTGAGCATGGGTAATCAGGCAGTGCTTCTTAAAGGGGTTAACAACGATTCTTTTGTAATGCGCAAGTTAAATCAGGAGCTTTTAAAACTCATGATCAGGCCGTACTTGATCTTTCATGCTAAGGCGGTTAAAGGGACATCACATTTTCGCACCAAAGTGGAAGAGGGAGTAGAGATAATGGAGTCGCTGCGCGGCCACACCTCAGGTTTGGCTATCCCCAACTATGTTGTCAATGCCCCCTTTGGCCTTGGTAAAACCCCCATGCTGCCAGAGTACCTGGTTAGTATGGGCAAAGATTATCTTCAGATCAGAACCTGGGAAAACAAGATTTTACGCTATGAGAATAAATAAACTGGCTGTACGAATCTACTTGTTAAGGTAATCTAAAACTTTTTCCCACTGCAGGTATTGATCAATATTTTGCTTGACAATATTGATCGCTTCTTTATTGTCCGGGTGAATACTGCGATAGATACTTTGCAAATGCTCTATAGTTGAATAAGTATCTTCATGGACCAATATTACAGGGACACCTTTTTCTTCAGCCTGAGATAGAACCTGGAGGTCGGGATACAATCCGCCGGTTAAGATTATAACTGACGTACTGGTTTCAAGAGCTGTCAGAGCCATATCGCTGCGATCACCACCTGTGATTAATGCTTTGTTCGGTGCACGGCGCAAATAGCCCAGGGCGCTTTCAATGGTCATGGTTCCAACTACAACCTCTTCTACAATCCGGTTCATGTTTTCAGGTGCGCTTAACACATCTCCGTTTAGAACATCATAAAACTCAGCTACAGTTGGGGCCGATATTTCTACTTTCTTGGGGATCACTCCCAGGACTTCATAACCTTTGCCTTCCACGAGCGGTTTGTAAACGCTGTTGCTTTTATTCCACTGGGTAGTAGCAATATTATTAAAAACACATCCGAGAACGGGGATTCCTTTGCTTTTCCATAAATCTAAGTAAAGCAGGTTTTGATCAAGATCAAAATCGTCATCGGCTTTAATTACCGGTAAAGCAACTGCGTTAAGCATAGCGGCAAGATTATAGTCACAAAGATTTTGATTGTGGCCCACATGCGGTTCTATGCTGCCATCGATTAAAACCACATCATACCCTTCTGAACACTGCTTAAAGGCTTTTTCAATACGAGGATGAAGCTCCTGCGCTTTCTGAATAAAGCGGGGGGTAAGATAATGATCATTGACATTGACCGGTGATAATGTTTTTCCTGAAAAGGGCAGCGAAAAAACCTCACGCATTAACATGACGTCGTCGTCATCTTTTTTTACCAACCCTCTTTGAAAACCGATTGGTTTAAAGTATGAAACTTTTAAGCCTTTTTCCTTGAACTTTAATCCTAATCCAAGAGCGGTAGCTGTTTTTCCGCCCCCGGCTTTACCGGAAAAAAAGATCGCTTTCATGTGATCACCTCATTAAGGTATTAATCCTTCCTGGTTACTTCTTCTATCGTTATTTTTACGTCAAGGGCCGTTGAGCCTTTAGTGTGAACCCGTACAGGGTTAATATCCATTTCGGTAATTTCTTTAAAATCGCTAACCAGTTTGGCTGTACGCATAATGGTATCAACAAGGGCCTTTATATCAGCAGGTTTTTCGCCCCGATAGCCTTTTAGCATTTGATAAGCTTTGGTCTCGGTAATCATTTTTTCAACTTCTTCCCTGACAGTAAGGGCTGAGGCAAGGCGGAAGGAGACGTCTTCTAAAAGGTTGACGTAAATACCGCCCAGGCCAAAAACTACCAGTGGGCCAAATTGTACGTCTCTGGACATGCCGACGATAACTTCAACGCCTTCTCCAACCATATCCTGAACTTCAATACCATAAATCGGCGCATCGGGCAAATAATACCGGACACTATCCATTATTTTGTGGTAAGTTCTTACTACCTCTTTTTCATTTTGTAATCCAATAGCCACGCCACCGACATCAGTTTTATGAGCAATTCGGGGAGAAGATATTTTTAAGGCTACTGGAAAGCCGAGCTCTTTACCGATTTCTACGGCTTCTTCTTCTGAAGTAGCCAGATAAGTTTTGCTAACGGAAATGCCATAAGCTGACATAACATCAGAGGCCTCATGGCCGAGCAGGACTACCCGGCGATCAGCGAAAACTTTATCTAATGTCTGGCGTACTTTATTTTGATCTATATTATTTAATGATTCTGATTTAGTTAATTCAGGTTTTTTAAGATATTTTCCGTAATCGATCATTCCCCGTAAAGATTGAATAGAAGGCTCGGGAAAAGTAAAAGTAGGAACAGAGTTTGCGGTAAGATAATTTCTCCCTTCAGCAAGGGCCTTCCCGCCCATGTATACTGCCATTAAAGGTTTTTGGCGATATTTTTTATTCAGCCTGACAATAGTACGGGCCGTTTCTTCTGGTTCTGTAACTGCAGCCGGACAAAGTAAAACCAGGGCGCTGTCCACATTTTCATCTTTGAGGATTGTTTCCAGTGCAAACCGGTAACGATCATCACGGGCATCCCCGATAATATCAACAGGGTTATAAATATTAGCTTCCTTGGGAAGATTATCTCTGAGATGATCAATAGTTGTTTTTGTAAAGCGGGCCATCTTTAAGCCGTTTTTCTCAACAGCATCTGTGGCAACAATGGCCGGTCCGCCGGCGTTAGTAACTATGGCTACACGAGATTGATCCGGAAGAGGTTGAGTAGCAAAAGCCCTGGCCATATCAAAAAGATCGTTCATGCTTTTGGCTCTTAAAACTCCGCTTTGCCGAAAGGCGGCATCATAGGCGCGGTTACTGCCGGCTAAAGCGCCGGTATGAGAGCTGGCTGCCTGGGCACCGGCACTGCTGGTTCCCGATTTTAAAATGATAATTGGCTTCTTTTTACTGGCTTCAGAGCATACTTCTATAAAACGCTCACCATCATTTATATCTTCCACGTAACAAAGGATCACGTTAGTTTTTGGATCATCGGCACAGCTTTCAATCAGATCAATTTCTGAAAGGTTGGCTTTGTTGCCAGTACTGATAAACCGTGAAAAGCCCATCCCCATCTCAAAGCTCCAGTCAAGAATAGATACCAGCATAGCGCCGCTCTGGGAAATAAAAGAAATATTGCCTTTGTTGGGGATCCCTTCTGCGAAAGATGCATTTAAAGGAGTATGTGTATCCATAAGGCCCACACAATTAGGACCGAGCATACGCATGTTATAGCGGCTGCAAATTGAGATTAATTCTTGTTCCTGCTTTAAACCCTCTTTGCCAATTTCCTTAAAACCGGCTGTAATCACGATCAGGCCTTTAATTCCTGCCTGGCCGCATTCTTCGGCCACTTGCACCACATGACGGGCCGGAACAGAAATTACAGCCAGGTCCACAGCTGTATCAATATTTTTTACTGAGCCATAAGTCTTAAATCCGGCAATTTCACCTTCACCCGGATTGACAGGGTATATAGAACCTTTAAAGCCGCTTTTGATAATATTATCCAGGACAGCGTAACCGATTTTATGAGGCGATCTGGAAGCTCCGATTACTGCAATTGCTTCAGGATTAAATAAAAACTCAAGTTTACTCATGACCACTTTCCTTTATTAAGATAATAAGACTGTACATTTAATTTTTATTCTAATCATTGCAACTAATCAGGCATAGCCCGCTAAGCCACAGGGGGCAATTCCACCGTCTTCTTGGCGCCGCTTATCATTCAGCAAGGGAATTAGGCTGCATATCTACTTATTATTCTATATAATTTCCGGCATATAATCAACTTTTGTTCGAATTTTTACAAGCACGTTGACTTTTAGCAACATTTTGGTACAATGTATCCTGACACTTTGATTTGAAAAAAAATACAAGGAGGTATCAGAGATGAGCGTTTTAGGCCGTCATGTTTTGGCAGAATTTTATGGCTGCCCCATGGATATATTGTGCGATCTGGAACAGATCAAGCAATCCATGGTAGCGGCTGCACTAGAGGCTGGAGCTGAAGTAAAGGAAACTGTATTTCATCAGTTTAGCCCTCAAGGTGTTAGTGGTGTGGTAGTGATATCCGAGTCTCATTTGGCCATACATACCTGGCCTGAATTCGGATATGCTGCAGTAGATGTGTTTACCTGCGGTCAAACAGTTGACCCATGGGTGTCGTGTAATTATTTGAAACGTGTATTTTCAGCCCAAAATATGTCGGCTCGCGAGATTGAGCGTGGCATCTTTGACCTTCAGGTTGAATATAAGCCGGCAGCCAGTTATTAAGCTATATGTTTAAAATCAGGCAACAAATGGTCAGGAGAAATATGACAGGGGGCTATTACTATGCCTTTTGAAAAAGATAAATGCTACATTGACTACACTTCTCCGGGAACGGCTCATTTGTACGGTATTGAAAACTTTATAGTAAGTTTTCAAACTTCTTACCAGCAGGTAGAAATCGTTGATACAGAATTGTTTGGCCGCCTGCTGATTTTAGACGGAAAAGTTCAGTCTGCGGAAAGCGATGAATATATTTACCACGAGGCCCTGGTACATCCGGCTATGTTGATGCATCCGGCACCTAAACGTGTTTTGGTTATCGGAGGGGGCGAAGGGGCTACTTTGCGGGAAGTGCTCAAACATCCTTCAGTGGAAGAATTGATTATGGTTGACCTGGATAAGGAAGTGGTGGAAAATTGCCAGCAGTACTTACAGGCCTGGCATCAGGGCAGTTTTAATGACAGCCGGGTAACTTTGCATTTTTTGGATGCCAGAGAATACCTGGAAAATGAAGAAGCATTATATGATGTGATTATCAGCGATGTGCCTGAACCGGTTGAGCAGGGTCCAGCTCTAAAACTTTTTACCACCCAGTACTTTAACCTGATTCAAACCCGCCTGACAAATGGAGGTTTGGTGGCTTTGCAGGCCGGTGATTCAAGCCTGCCTTTTATAGAATCCCACAGTGCCATTCACAATACAATCAAACAAGTCATGCCTTTTATTAGGCCCTACCGGGCTTTTGTCCCTTCATATAATACCGAATGGGGCTTCATCCTGGCTGCTCCGGAAAATAAAGAGTTCCCCGGGCCTGATGAATTTAACCGGCTGCTGGAATCACGAAAGCTTAAGCTGAATTATTTTGATGGGGAAACAAGCCAGGCGATGTTTGCCGCTCCTAAAGATTTTAGAAAACGTTTACAGGAAGAAAAAACAGTGATCGATGACGATCATTTATTACCGATATATTAAAACCAGCACCCAGGACACGGAGGAAAATATGGAAACAAAGGAAAGAACTTTTTTAATGGTTAAACCGGATGGTGTTCAAAGAAGCCTGGTCGGTACTGTTATTGGCAGAATGGAAAAGAAAGGTTTTAAGCTGGTGGCAATGAAAATGATGCATATTGCACATGATCTGGCTTCCCGTCATTATGAAGAACATGAAGGCAAGCCTTTTTACAAAGGGTTGCTGGAATTTATCGCGTCCGGCCCAGTTGTAGCCATGATCTTAGAAGGTGATAATGTTATAGAAATGACCCGCTCTTTAGTTGGCGCAACCGACCCCCGAAAAGCAGCTCCAGGAACTATGCGTGGAGATCTGGCTGTTTTTACCGGGAAAAATATTGTACATGCATCCGATTCTCCTGAGAGCGCTAAAAGAGAGATTGCTTTATTTTTTAAAGAAGATGATATTTACAGCTACGAACAGGCTCATGAAGGCTGGCTTTACGATTAAGGCTAAAGAAGATCCCCTAATATTAAGTTTATTAGCGACGAAAACGGCTGAAGAATTTCAGCCGTTTTTTTGTGGTGCGCCCGGCATGGGCGCAGCCTGACCCGATTGTCACTGAATAAAGGCATTGCTATATTGCTCCTCTTGATCTTTTAAAAGATATAAGCTATAATTTAGATAACTAATTAAGTTAGTAATAAAAGGAGGTGTTAAACGATGTTTGCAACAAAATGCCCCGGACAGGACATGCGTTACTGGACTGCAGACGATGTCCATGAAGAAAAATGCCCTCACTGCGGAGAAATAGTTGAATTTTTTAAAACTGATATTCGCTTGCGCTGCCGCAATTGCAAAACCAGGGTTGCCAATCCGCGTTTTAATATGGGATGCGCCGAATGGTGTGCCCATGCTGAGATGTGCCTGGGGTCAGCAGCTAAAGGAATTAATAAAAAATCATTTCGTACCATCTTTGAAGAGGAGTTGGCACGCTTTGACATTATAAAACCAGAGCACAAAAAAACCATGCAGGAGATGATTAATAACGCAGAAGATAAGTGCCGCCGGGAAAGCATTGATATGCTCCCCGTTATAGCTTCTTTAACCATTTTAGCCTTGGTTAAGCTTAATCAGCTAAAAAATCCGGGCGCTTATCTTGAGCAGCTGGCAGTAGAGCATAACTTACCGTCGGAAGCGGTGGAAGAAACCAAAACCATAATCAACAGTCTTCTTTCAAAAAAAATCTTGGAAAGTAAAAATCCGGGTGATTTTCTTAAGAAAACGGAAAATACAACAGAAAAAATTGTAAGTAAGCTATTTTTGAACGAAAGCTTAAGTTTTGCTCAAAAGTGAGCAGCAATATTCGATTAGCAAAATGGAGGATAAAATAATGAGCGAGGTTGTCAGAAAAATTATTTCTATCGATGAAAGTAAATGTGATGGTTGCGGGCTCTGCATTCCATCCTGTGAGGAAGGGGCCTTGCAGATTATTGATGGCAAGGCAAAACTCATTAAAGATGTTTACTGTGACGGTCTGGGCAATTGCCTTGGGGAATGCCCCCGGGGTGCTATTAAACTTATTGAACGTGAGGCAGAACCTTTTGATGAAAAAGCGGTGGAGGAGCATCTGTCTGCAGGAACAGTAAGCTGTGGAGCTCAACAAATCAGAACTATGAGCGCTCCTGCAGCAGTAGAAAAAAAGGAATATTTAAAAGATAGTAAAGCTGATGCCCCGGAGGCGGAATTAAGTCACTGGCCGGTTCAACTGCACCTGGTAAATCCTGAAGCGCGCTTTTTGCAAAACCAGGATCTTTTAATTGCTGCTGACTGTGTACCTTTTGCCTTTGCAGATTTCCATCGGCAATTTCTAGCTGCGCGAGCTCTTGTTATAGGCTGTCCAAAACTTGATGATGTTGAAGCGTATCATCATAAATTGGTCGAAATATTTAAGAAAAACAATATCAAAAGCATCACCCTTGTCCATCTGGAGGTTGGTTGCTGTTACGGATTATCCCGCCTGGTTAGAGCGGCGCTGCAGGAATCCGGCGCAGACATTCCCCTAAATGAAACTGTCATCGGCGTAGATGGAAGCATAAAGGAATAAATGGAAATATAAAAGAATAAAAGGAAAGGAACCTTTAATAATCACTGGCCGCCTTTTCTGCCAGGTCCTTAATCGAAACTCCTTCCAGGACGGAGAGCATGTTGTTCTGGGCTTTAGCCCAAACTCCCCTTAAAGAGCAGTGGGTTTTATCCTGGCAGGGAGCGTCGCTAAAGAGGCAGCGGGTGATGCCGATAGGACCGTCTATCTTTTCTATAACTTCACGCATATTGATTTCGGATGGATCAATTATAAGTTTAATTCCGCCGGCAGGCCCCCTGGTTCCACTGGTCCAGTTTTCTTCTTTCATCACTGAAAGCAGCTGGATTACGAGGTTTGCAGGAATTGCCCGTTTTCGGGCTATTTCTTTACTGGTCACAACAGTACCGCTGGGATGAGACGCAAGTTCAGTTAAGATAATGATAGCGTACTCGGCTTTTTTTGTAATCATGGCCCAGTTCCTTTTATAATTAACTTGATTGGTTATATTATATTTTAGAATATCCCGGTAGTCAAATTTGCATAAGAAACACTATGAATTCTGAACTAATTATATTATAATAATATTAAAAGAGGTTATTAATAATAAAAAAGGTCGTTGATATAAGATGAAAACACTTAATAATGCAAGACATAAATTAATTCTGACAGGTTTGATTCTTTTTTTCCTGGCTGGTGGTCTGCTTTTTAGTACCGGTAATGCAGGAGCACAACCAGAAGAAGGGCCTGTTTATGTTGTTGAGCTTAAAGGTGCTGTAACAGCAGGTCAGAAGAGTTTTCTGGAAAGACAGATCCCGGTTGCTGTTGAGGAGAATGCCCAGCTTTTTGTACTGGTTATGAATACCCCCGGTGGGCTGGTTGATGCAACCCTTGAAATCAATGAGCTCTTTTTAAATGCTGAAGTACCGGTAGCCGTACTGGTCGCTCCTTCCGGAGCTATCGCCGGTTCAGCCGGTGCATTCATCCTGGTATCTTCAGATATTGCTGCCATGGCGCCAGGAACTACAGTTGGGGCGGCCATGCCGGTAGCTATTTCACCGGAAGGAACAGAAGCGACTGATGAAAAGACAATCAACTTTTATTCCTCGCATATGCGCAGCATTGCCAAAGAACAGGGGCGGCCGGAAGAACTGGCCGAGAAGTTTGTTACTGAAAACCTAACTCTTGATGCCAGAGAGGCCCTGGAAGAAGAAATGATCGAGTATATTGCCGGCAGCGTTCCAGAATTGTTAGAAGCAGTTGACGGATCAGAAATTGAAAAGCAGGGCGTTACCTACAGTTTAAATACCAAAGATGCCCCGATCATAGAACCGGCTATGAACCTCCGGGAAAGCCTGCAAAACTGGGTCAGTGACCCGCAAATCGCTTTTTTGATTTTGACAATCGGCTTTCTTGGAATTTATTTTGGTTTAAGCGCTCCTGGAACAATTGTTCCCGAAGTTAGCGGTTTGATTCTTTTAATCCTTGGTATTTATGGTATCGGTTTATTTGATACCAATACAACCGGTATTATAATGCTGCTTCTAGGGGCCGGTTTAATTGCTGCCGAAATATTTACCTCCGGTTTTGGAATTCTGGGTATAGGAGGAGCGGCATCTCTCCTGGCCGGAGCTATATTGCTGCCAACAGAACCCCTGATGGCCACAGACTGGTATGCCACTTTCCTGGTTACCGTGGTCGGAACTGTGATCGGATTATTAATCATAATTCTTGTAGTCGCCCAGAGAGTTATTCATAGCCGCCTTAAGCATCAAAGCGGCAGCACTTATTTTAATACGCCAGAAAAAGGAAAAGTCGTCGAAGACATTAATCCTGAAGGCATGATCAAGGCCCGGGGGGAATTATGGAATGCACAAAGCAGTGAAGGCAAGCCAATTCCTGCCGGAACAGAAGTAGAAGTTGTCCGGGCAGAAACTCTTAAGCTCTGGGTCCGTCCCATGCAGGAAAAAAAGCAGCCTGATGAAGACACAGAAATTTCTCAAGTTAAAGATTAAGCAGTAGCAGTTAATGAAAGTATAGTGCACAACGACTTTAAATAGCTTGTAAATTATACAATAACAAAGGAGGATGTTTTATGTTAATCGACATTATTAGTGATATAGGGTTGTTTGTACCTATTCTGATTGTTGTTTTTTTATTTATTACTTCAGCAATCAAAATTGTCCGGGAATACGAAAGACTGGTAGTGTTTCGTCTCGGCAGATTGATCGGCGAAAAGGGCCCGGGGTTCGTCCTGGTAATCCCAGTCGTTGATAAGCTCGTTCGCATATCTTTGCGGATTGTTACGTTGGACGTGCCCAGCCAGGAAGTGATCACCCGGGACAACGTTACTACCAGCGTTAACGCCGTTGTATATTACCGGGTTGTTGATCCTAACCGGGCTGTTAATAATGTGGAGGATTTTCGGATGGCTACTGCCCAGCTGGCCCAAACTACCCTGCGTAGCGTGGCCGGACAGGCAGAGCTTGATGAGCTTCTTTCAGAGCGTGATAAGTTGAATGCAAAAATTCAAAGTATACTGGACGAAGCTACTGATCCATGGGGAATTAAAGTTACTGCTGTGGAAATTAAGGACGTTGTAATCCCGGAATCATTGCAGAAAGCAATTTCCCGGCAGGCAACGGCAGAACGGGAAAGAAGAGCGGTTATTGTCCAGGCTGATGGGGAAAGAGAAGCTGCCGGCAGAATTGCTGAAGCAGCAAAAACTCTAAGTTCCCAGGAAGGCGGTTTCTATGTACGCCTGCTAAGAACCTTGCCGGAAATCGCCACTCAACAGGGCAATCTGATTGCCTTTCCTCTGCCAATCGAATTAAGGCATCTATTGCCGGATACTGTTGAAATAGCTAAAATGCGTAAAGCTGAAGAAGATCAAAGCCAAGAAAAAGGAGATAAAGAGGAATAATTACTGGTAACGGCAAGAATAATGTTTAAAGCTGCTGTTAAAGAAACAATTCCTTACCATACTGCGTTTGTGGTAAACCCTACCGCTGGTGGTGGCAAAGCCCAGCGTATATGGTTAAAGCTCGAAAAACATTTAAACCAGACCGGGCAGTTATACCGGTCCTATCTGACCCGCCAGACGGGAGATGGGACCGTGCTGGCTGCCCGGGCTTTTAATGAAGGGGGCCAAACTGGCGGTTGCCGTCGGGGGCGATGGGACTTTAAAGGAAGTATTGAGCGGTATAAACCTTTTATAATTGTAGGGAATTTACTGGAAGAATAAGGCAGAGCATTTTTCACACAACCTATTGATTCTAAAGACAATAATGGTTATAATGTCTTAGTGACAACAAATGGGCGAGCGTGGCGGAATGGCAGACGCGCTAGGTTCAGGACCTAGTGGGCTTTACGCCCGTGGAGGTTCAAGTCCTCTCGCTCGCACCAAAAATCTTACAAGCGTCCGGAGTAACGGGCGCTTTTTAATTGGGAATAATATTTGTTGTAACTACTCAGGCATAGCACGCTAAGCCACAGGGGACGCTTATCATCCAACAAGGGCAATAGGATGTGTCGTTACTATTTGTTTAAACTTACCGGCCTGAAGAAATAACATATTAAAGAAGGATAGTTTGCTTTAGAAATATATAAATATTTTCTTATCATAGTAAAGATGTTTGGGACACCGGGAATTCTTTTTAGCTTTCTCTGGAGGGAATAAAAAGTAATTTGGCGAATAATATAGTTTGGAGTAGTATCCAGGATTATTACGGCACCCTGAAAGAACCTGTTATCAGGTTTAGATGATTATTGAAACGGAGGGATTTTCTTGAAAGAAGCTGTGGTCATAGGCGCTACTCGAACAGCCGTAGGTACATTTGGCGGATCACTTAAAACTATCAGTGCAGTGGAGCTTGGAGCAACAGTTATTAAAGCAGCTCTTGAGAAAGCAGGCGTTAAAGCAGAGCTGGTGGACGAA
>PWYU01000104.1 GCA_003567725.1 Syntrophomonadaceae bacterium
CCCCTTGCAGTAACCGGCAAAAAGAAGAGCTTTTCCCCCACCGGCAACAAAATCCTTGAGCTGTTCAGGCCGGTTAAAATCGTCTATATCGAGGAGGAAGGCGGAGCCAAGCGCTTCCTGCCAAAGCGATATCTCGAACTGGAAAGGGCTTTGAAAATGATTGGCTTTGATCTCGATATCTTTGTAAAACCTTACCACACATTGTAAAATTGGTTTTGGCCTTTAGTTACGGTGAAAATAATTGTGGCCTTTTTAATTTAAGGGTGCGGAAGATGAGTTTTAAAAATCATTCAAATAATTTAATGGACATACTTATATTCTTCTGAACTAATATAAGTTTATCAAAGAATTGCATATTCCACTTAAATCGAAAACGTGTTCCGGTAATAATCGATCATCGGTTCCGGTTTTTGTCGATCATGTCTCCGATTTAAAACGATCACTTACCTGGACAAAGCGGCATGTTTAATCAAGTGTGTTAATACCAGCTTAAGGTGACGGAGAAACGGCACCTAATCCGGTAGTAAGTGTCAAGGTAATGCCCCGGCTTTTTGCTTTTTAAGTATATATATTATAAGGCAATAGATGAGTTCAAAAAAGTATAAATCAATATTGGATTTAAATATATATATCTGCAGTTTTGTTTGGTTGTGCTTTATTAGGGGCCAGCTCCCCCGGAACCAGAGCTGCACTCCAGAAGGGAACTTTCGAAACAGCGTCAGGTTTCCAATACAGAAACCCCGCTGTCCTTTGCTGCTGAAACAAGCTTTTGATCCAGCGAGGCCAGGGGGCAACCCCTGCGCATGGCCAGGTCAAGATACGAAAGATCGTAACTGGACAGAGCCAGGTTCCTGCCCAGGGCTAATAAATCAGGCATAGCCCTTTGCGGCCATTCTTGTTCCGCCTCAATCGGCAGTTGTAAAAGCAAAGTTAAAATGCGGAAACTGTCAGCCTGCTTTAACCTTTCTTTCCGCTCAGCAACCAGAAGGACATTGACCACTTCCAGGGGCCATATCGCGGGCACTAGAGCCCGGGCTGTCGTAAGTTTCTCCAGGACTGCATCTGCATAATCATTGGCTTCATCTTTAAAACACCATGACATAACTACCGAGTTATCGATGACAAAAACTTCTTCCACCTTATTTCCTGCCTTCCTCGATCAGATCCCGGATTGATAGACCATCAAGCCTGCTTTTCTCCCTTAACTCATAAAGGCTGTCGATTACAGTCCTGGTATCAACCCGTTTCTCAGGCTGATAAGGTTTAAGCACAGCTACGGGGACACCATGCCTGGTTATGATAATCTCTTCGCCTTCTTTAACCTGTTCAAGCAGCCTGGGCAAGTGAGTTTTTGCTTCATATGCGCCGATTTTTTCCATAACCATAACCTCCAGACTAGTCAAAGGCTAGTCTAACACGAATATTATTGCCAGTCAAGCAATTTCAAGCTTGCATATAACGAGGATAGCCGGGGAAGGCAACAGCATATTCGCCCACCACATAGAATGCAATGTTCAGGGAATGGCAGATGCTTATAATGCATTATTATTTTAAGACATCTTCGTTTGTTTGATGTTTGAGACTGCTTAAAATAATTGCATTTCCGATATATTCTTTAACCCAACTCACATCGTTACTTTCCAATAAGAGTAAGGTAGTTAACAAAGACCGCTGTTTATCGGTTTGTTTTTCGCCATCTATAGCTTTTATTTCGCTTTTTATGACCTCAACAATGTGAGCCCACCGGGAATCATCAAAAAGTTGCGGCGTCCATTCCTCTGAAACGTCCATTATTATTTTACTGGTGGCTTCTTTGATTTGTTCTTGCGACATAGTGGAAATTACTTCCTCAGGCAATCGCTCATAAAATAATTTAAAAACATGATCACTTGCCGGTTTAATATCTTCCGGCTCCAGTAAAAGCCCACTTAGCTCTCCGGCAAAGATCATCTTCACCATGTGTTGAATACCTTCATCTAATATTTTCTCCTGCTCTCTTACCACATCCGGATTTCGCTTGAAAACTTCTTCCGCCTTTTTTTCTTGCTCACTTGTTAAAGAGAGGTCACTAATAAAGTCTGCTATATTGCCATCTTTTTCCTTTAGGGGAGTGCGGTCTAGATTCAAAGTTTCCATTATTTGCTTTTCTTTTTTCATGATTGTGGTTTTATGTAAATTGAGGCCGTCTATAACTTTATTAAATAAAAACAGGGGCAGTTCATCTTGAGTTTCCAGGTATTCAATTAATTCTTCCCCACATCTGGCTAGAACCCAGCTTTCCTTGTATTCTCCTTGATCGTAGCAATCAATCAAGTGCAAGTAGTGATCCATAACAGCCTGGACGATATCTTTTTCAGTATATTTTTCTTTTGCTGCTTTAAGACTAAATCCCCTTGTCTCATTTATGCTCTCCTCATCTTTGCCATGGGGCGGCAAGCCATATTTTTCAACTATCTCTTCCATTTCTGTTACAGTAAAATCATATTTCTCATAACGTTTGTCCGCATAAATAACATTTACTATCTTAAAAAAATCATCCTTGCTCATTTGAGCCAAAACCTGGTGGTGAGTATTCTGTAGATCCTCGATTATTTCGTAGACCCTTTTATCTAGCTGTTCTATCGTTGACTGTAGTTGAGTGTTTTTTGTAAGGCCAGTTTTGTCCGGTGCAGCATTTGATTTGCCTATACAGCACTTTTTAAATTTCTTCCTGCTTCCACACGGGCAGGGTTCATTACGTCCAATTTTATCCTGAAATAGGGCGTGGTTATTCTTTTTAAGGGCCATTTGCACCAGACCTTTCGTGAATGGAATGTAAGATGTGGTTAAAATGTTATCATAGAACCTTTCTACAGTTGAGTTTTATTTTCCTATGTGGTTCTTATTTTTTTTAATATTTTCTACCGAACGACCTCTTGATCATCTTTCTGGACTAAAGTCCGGTAGCTATTTTCACTTCACCCGGAGGCATAGCTTGATCATAATCCGGAGCAGATCATATGGTTGCAGTGGGTTAGACCAATATTATTGAGAAGCCTGCTAAAACATTTTTAAACAGGAAATTAAACCTTACCGGGCAAACTGGAACCGGCGGATAAGTGATGTTCATAGATTAATCTACAGAATAGACGAGGACAGTATCTATATTGCCAGCGGCAAGGGGCATAATTAAAACTAAGAATAGCAGGTGAAGTCTGCCCGGTCGTTTCCTCCAGGGCTTCGCCCTTCCAGAAACTCCCTTTAAGAGTCAGCCCCCCCTGAATTAGCTATATTTTTTGCTTTGACTTGTTAAACACAACTTCACCATTTTTTTTAATATGATATACAAAGCTTGCTCGATCTTCACAGTTAAGCTCATCAGCAGAATAAGGGATTGCTTCAATAGCAGCATCCACCTTCCACGCAACTTTTGATAATAACTGCGCTTCTTTAAGCCTCTGCTTTCCGAAATCTGGTGAAAAGATTGCGAGGTCTATGTCACTGAATTCATCTGCAGGACCTTTTACCCAAGATCCAAAAAGAATAACTGCCTCAACATTAACATGCTTTTCCAGTTCACTAATAAAATGATTAATTTTATCCTCAACTATAGTTTTGCTTTTAACCATTCAAACAACCTCCTGGTTTCAGAAATCAATTCCGCTGCATAGTCATGATCAATCTCATTAATCAATTCAAACTTATAGTCAGGATATCTTGTGGCAATATTCAGGGGGTTCAAGGTAAGTAGAAAGTCTAATAGATCTTCGGGGATGTTTTTATCAAGTTCAATAATTTCTAAAAGTCTTGCCAGGTTATGTATTCTAGGTGGAGCTTCATTATTTATAGCTACATAAATCCCCTTTAGCATCTTCTCGATACATTGATGACACATAAAACCAACATAGAGATATCGCTTGGTTTTATACATTGCTTCTGCAGTTTCAAGATCATATTCGGCTATTTTAAACCAATAACTGCTTGTTGTCATAACTGTTATCCTAATTGTTTCTACCCCGATGTAATTAAATTATAACACATAACATAATAGCTCAGTTGCCCCGAAAATACTGGTTAACGGTCATCTGCAATAGTCCTGTCTTTTACAGTTTTAAAAAGCGAAAGTTCCAGTAGCGGGTAACTTATTATTGAATAAACTAAGGGGTCCAATGTAGAAGAAACTATGAAACAAGTTCAATTGAGTAAAGAAAAAATGATGGATCTATTCTCAGACCTCAATGATATGATGGCTGCTGATAATA
>PWYU01000087.1 GCA_003567725.1 Syntrophomonadaceae bacterium
ACGGGCAGGCGAGCAAGACCTCCGCGGTTGCCGTAACCCGCGTCCAGCCCTCCGCCGTCCGGAAGGACGCGGCTGATTTCAAAATCTTCCCAGGTTCGGCCGCCGTCGTAACTGCGGGCAATCCTGCGAAGGGAGTATTCAGGACCCAGATCCCCGGCGCGCTCCGGGTCGTGATAGCCCCTGTGGTTGCGCGTATTATAATATATGCTGCCATCGCTCAGCTCCGCAAGGGCCGCCTGCTCGGTATAGCCCTCGGGAAAAAAACCGCTGACCTGCCAGGTCTTTCCACCGTCCTCGCTGTAAACCGCGCAGCTGTATATCGCCTCGGCCGGTTCCCTGTCGGAGGGGTGAATTCCCGAATGCGGCCTGAAAGTCGCAGTGCTTATAAGCCTGCCGCGGTACGGCTCACGCATGAGTGTTATCCCGGTTTCTGAACCCCAGGTATGAAGATAGTATGCTTCCGGCCCCCGGGAGGCGTCCGCCGACGAAACGTGTTCCATCAGCCCCGTACGCTCCATCCATTTCATGACCTCGTTGGGTTTTACCGTAATTTCTTCTTCTTCCCATGTCCTGCCGTCGTCAGCGCTGCGCCAGAGCTTTTCCCTGCCGGGACCATCCGTGAGCCTCATGGAAAGGATGTCCCCGGTGCTTTCATCCGCTATCATTCCGGCGCCCGCGGGAGGCTCAAAAATTTCTCCCCAGGTCCCGCCCCCGTCTTCGCTTATTCGTATTCCCCTGTCTCCCAGGGCGACTACGGCGCCGCCCGGGGTAGTAAGTATGAACGGATGCCGCGCCGCTCCCCGGGAGTCGAATATGAATTGCTCGTCAAAAAAAGGGGGTCCCGTAAAAATCCCGGCTTCTTCTTTCTGATTCGTGTTTCCGGGCGCCTGCGCCCGGGCTGAAATGTCAGCCGGCAGAAAAACAGCGATAATCGCCAGTACCATAACAGAACGGAACAACGCCGCGGATTCAATTTTGTTTTTCATTGCACTTCCCTCCGATTTTTTCTTTTGCCCTGCAGGTAACATCAGGGGCTCCCCTCTACCCGATTTTGAAATTATTAATTTCACTGTTTTTTCAACAGGCTTTGAAGATGAACTATATCTTCACTCAGTTTTGCTTCCGAATCCCTGCCGTCCAGAGCTTCCAGGGATAAGAACCCGCCAAAATCAAGGTTTCTCAATTTCTTTATTATGTATTCCCAGTCCAGGTCCCCTTTCGAAAGCGTTCCCCATTTCATCATGAAGCGCCTGCCCGGAGGAACCCTGCCGCCCTCCCCGACAGGCCTGGCATTTTTTACGTGGACGTGCGAGAGGTATTTTCCGAAAACGCTCAACGCGTAATCGGCCGAGGTATAGCCTTCCAAAAGGGAGTTTCCGGGATCATAAATGATTCCGACCGATTTTTCCGGCAGGCCGTCAACCAGGCTCCTGCAGGCGTCAGGGGTCGGCAAAATAGAATTGTGATGCTGTTCCATAACCCATTATAAATAACCACCAGGTAATCGTTTGCCGGTAACCATACAAGCAGTCCAAGTGCAACTGCACCTGCAATCATGGTGATGCCAATATTAATTTTTTTATAAATACAAACCAGTATTATGGTTATTGAACCGGACAAAGCTATATACCAGGGCATATAGTACCTCCTGCATTGTCTAATCATACCCCAGCAATCATCTTAACGCAATAATATCTGCCGGTTAGACAATCAATATTTACTTATGTTTCACCAATTGATAAGAAGGGAAGCAGTAAGTTTTGTTGAAAATATAAATATAGTTTGCATTTGTTTTTCAATTCAGCTAATCCGGAGGAGTAATTATGGCAGATATTACATTAATAAATGACGCTATAGACTACTTTGTTGAAAATGATCCTGCTAATAAATTGCCTGATGGCATGAAAATATTTGAGAATCCCCTTCTTGGTTTTGTTGATGCCGGAGATCCTATTTTCAGGGAGTTTAAAAAAGAGGAAGTTGTTGGGCCATTATTTAACTTGCCGGAAGAGTGGCTGCCCGGAGCGAAAACAGTTATTTCATATTTCTTACCCTTCAGTGAACACGTAAGAACTTCTAATTATGGTGGTCCTCCAACATCAGTTGAATGGCTTCATGCACGTTTTCTCGGGGAACAGTTTAACCAGAGCGTCCGTAAGTTTTTACTTGGGGAGCTTGAAAAATTGGGAGGGGAAGCTGTGGTTCCAGCATTAGAAGATAATTATTTTGCTGACTATGACAAGTTCAGCAGTAACTGGTCGGAAAGGCATATTGCTTTTGCTGCCGGTTTGGGTTCATTTGGATTAAACAGAGGTTTGATTACTGAGAAAGGCCTTGCCGGGCGCTTTGGCAGCTTGATAACAAGTTTATATTTTCCTCCATCTGTTAGGAGTGAAGGAGGAGTCTTTGAGAACTGTCCTTATTATGCTGATAAAAGCTGCAGCGCCTGTGCCAAAAGGTGTCCTTCAGGTGCAATCAGAAAAGAGGGAAAGAATAAAGCAGCCTGTAACCGTTACACCCGTGTGGAAGATCATATGCATGAAATACGCCTGCAATTTGAATATGATCACAGTGTTTGCGGAAAGTGCCAGGTTAACGTTCCCTGTGAAGATAGAATTCCCGGTCGCTAGATTTATTTTAATTAAACTGTAAAGTGGTGATCAATATTAGTAAAAAAGTTGTAATTGTAGACGACACGATGTTTATGCGCTTAACCCTTAAAAATATGCTTCAGGATTTTGGGTTGGAAATAGCCGGAGAAGGTAGTAATGGTATTGAAGCCGTAACGCTTTATAAGCGTATCAAGCCCGATTTGATTACAATGGATATTACCATGCCCCAGAAAGATGGTATTGAAGCTGTTAAAGAAATAATCACCCATGACCCGGAAGCTGTAATAATAATGGTTAGCGCCATGGGGCAAAAAGCAAAAGTTGTTCAGGCCGTATCTGCCGGGGCGAAAGATTTTATAGTAAAACCTTTTAAGCGGGATCGCATTTCTGAAGCTCTTGAAAGAGTTGGTATTGATATTAGTGCTGATAAATCTTCAGAAGAAGTGACAGGGCAGGATGAAGAAGTTGAAGGTGCTGATGATGGAAAAGAGTCCAAAGAAGCAAAAGCTGAAAATTTAGAAGATGATTCAGGTGATGATGAAAAAAAATCAGATAGTAATGCTCAAAGCACTGAAGAATAAGAAACCCTGTCAATTTGAAATTGAAGTTATTATATGATACGGTACTGATATTAATGGTATATAACAATAAGGAGGAGAATTTATGAGTCGCGAAGAGAAAAAGAAAAAAGTAATTGAGGTATTAAACAAGGCGAAAGAAATGGAGCTGCAGGCTATACATCAGTATATGCATCAGCATTATTATCTGGATGATAAAGATTTAGGTGAGCTGGCAAAAAATGTTAAGCTCATCGCTATTGATGAAATGAGACACGCCGAGGCCCTGGCCGAAAGAATTTCTGAGTTAGGTGGAGAACCTGCTACAGAACTTGCAGGTCCGGTTGAAAAAGGCCAGAAGGTAGAAGATATTTTCCCCTTTGATGCCGGGCAGGAAGATGAAGCGATTGAAGTTTATAGCGGCTTCCTGGAAGTATGCCGTCAGAATGGTGACAGTATCAGCATGAAGCTTTTTGAAATGATTATAGAGCATGAACAGGAACACTTAAACTACTTTGACAGTGTAGATGATCATATTAAAACCCTTGGTTCTGCTTATCTCTCAAGGATAGCCGGAACTCCTGCAGGTACAGGACCGGCAAAAGGTTATGCTTTTGCCGATCAGGCAGAATAGTACACTTAGGCAAATCTATATTTTTAAGTTTTGAAGTCCCGGTTTTATTGAAATCCCGGGACTTCTTTTTGGCTAATTGTTGGCTTTATCCTTGCAAAAAAATGATATTAAATATCCGGCTTAGCCTTCTTAAATTGCTCTACTGCTAACCCGGTCCCGCCCTGCATTTTTTGCCTCATAAAGAGCATCATCTGCTAACTTAAGAAGATCAGTCCAGTCATTGTTTTGATTAGGCACAGCAGTAGCTACACCGGCACTAACTGTAAGGTAAGTGCCCATCGCGGAATAATCGTGCTTCAGCTTTAAAGCTTTAACCGCATTGACTGCCGCAAGAACTGTTTGATAGGCATTTTCTGAAGCTGTCTCGGGCATTACTACGCAAAACT
>PWYU01000001.1 GCA_003567725.1 Syntrophomonadaceae bacterium
CAGGTTGTGGTGGACCTTGCTTGTTTACGGACATGAAGAAGCAAAAGTAGTCAGTGGGGGATTCGAAGCTCTTAAAAGAGCCGGTTTTACAGTAACCACAGAGGCTCCTGCTGTAACAGCAAAGTCATACCAGGCTCCGGAACCTGATCAAAGCTACATAGCCACCATCGAAGATATAATGGCCCAGGTTGAAGATCCGCAGGACAATGTTATTCTGCTCGATACCAGGAGCATGGAAGAGTATGAAAGCGGGACCATACCCGGTTCGGTGCTGGTTGATTATGAGTTGAACAACCTCGATGATGGAACTTTCAAGCCGGTTCAGCATATCCTGCTTCAGTACAAGGAAAAAGGGATCACCGCTGACCAGGATATAATAATCTACTGTGCAGTATCTGTCCGGGGAGCGCAAACTTTCCTGGCCCTTTATAATGCCGGCTACAGGAACCTGCAGCTTTATGATGCAGCCTGGGTCGAGTATTCTGCAATAATTGAAGATGAATGTGACCAGATAGACGCCGATATTCCGGCTGAAGAAGAAATAGAGGAAGAAGAGCCAGAAGAGGAAATTGAAGCCCCTGGCGGCTGAGCATAGTCAGTAAAGTGGCCCGTGCAGGCCACATTATTCATAGTGCTTGAGCTTCAAAATAAACAGGTTTATGTAAACAAAGGAAAGAGCGGTAAAGTAAGCCATGCTCTTTCCTTCCTGCTTTAAATTATAAAGCTGATCAGCTGGCCAGCCCACAATACTTTGCAGCAACCAGGGCATAAACCAGGAAGCCTTCGAATAATTCATCAACGGTAATATATTCATCCGGACTGTGAGAGCGGGATATGTTTCCCGGTCCATATACAACCGTTGCTATATTACCATAAAAATTCAAGATAGCAGCATCGGTCCAGCCTCTCCTGGTAGTCAGGCGGGGCGGTTCTTTGGTTATATATTGCAAGGCAGATTTTACATCTTCAACCAAGGGATCATCTGGTGGTGTCTCCATGGGGACATGATCATACTTTTTCATCAGGTTTGATTCCATTCGGCGCATTACCGCTTTAAAATCAGGATCTTCCAGGGCCAGATCATCTATAATATCTTGATATTCTTTAAGCACATCAGCTAGTTTTTCCTGAGGAGTATACCGGCGGTCAAGTTGAATGATACAGCGATCCGCTACAGTGCTTGGCTGCTGACCTCCATTGATCAACCCAAAATTCATGACTGAGGGACCCATGTAAGGGTGCTGCAGTTCTTTTAACCGGGGAATTATGGTTTCTTCAACCCGGGTTATAAATTTAGCCGCTTTGCCTATGGCATTAACTCCCGCCTCGGGGATACCACCGTGAGCTGTTTTGCCAGTAATCTCAAATTCCAGCCATTCCAGGCCCCTGTGCCCTATAGCATATTCCCGGTTTGATGGTTCTCCGACGAGGGCCCCGTCAACTTCAAAACCTGATTCAATTAACGCTTCGCTTCCATCACTGGTTGTTTCTTCAGCCAAAACACCGGTAAAGTATAGATCTCCTTCTAATTGCAGCCCGGAACGCTTAAATGCAAGCAGGGTATAGATCATCGCAGCAACCGGACCTTTCATATCATTAGTTCCCCTGCCGTATACTTTTCCGTCTTCCATGAAAGCCCCAAATGGTTCTACAGTCATATCATAAGGAGGAACTGTATCCAAATGCCCGTTTAGAGCCAGGCTTCGCCCTTTTCCTTTTCCGGGGACCCTGGCAATTATATTATTGCGATCACCTTCAACCAGCTGCAGCTCATAATCCATTTTTTGTTGCTTAAAAAAATTTTCAAGGGCATGAACCACTGCTTTTTCCTGTCCCGGGGTTTCCCAGTGACTGGGTATGGCTACCAGTTCCCTGGTTAATGCAACTATTTCTTCTTTTGAAACATGCCTGGATAATTCTGAAGTAAGTTCCTGCTCATTCATTGCTTTACCTCCTTTAGAAAAAGAGTACTCCCTACAAATTGCAACATTTTGGCGCTATCTTAAATATCTAAGTGGACAGCAATTTCAGCGATCAAGAAATACACCTGGTAAATTACCGGTCATTTTACTGCCCTTTACAACCTCAACCCCGTTTACAACCACAGCTTTAATCCCATCCGGTGATAAAGTGGGCTCTTCATAAGTAGCCCTGTCGTTAATCTGATCATAATCAAATACTGTTAAATCAGCAAAGAATCCTTCCCTTATCCTGCCCCTTGAGCCTAACCGGAGACGTTCTGCTGGCATACCGGTCATTTTATTAATCGCGTCAACTAGATCTAAGCACCCTTGTTCCCTGACATATTGCCCAAGCACCCGGGGAAATGTGCCGGCTGAGCGGGGATGGCCCTGGCCACTAATGATCCTGCCGTCACTGGCAATTATTGCCATAGGGTGTTGCATCGCCCTGATTATTTCCTCTTCATCCATTACAAAAGCAACGACCATGCTTTGCGGTTCATGAGTCCTCTTATCCATAAAAATCTCGGGGGTGCATATTTTACCACTGTATTTACCCTCTACAACCTTGATTGCCGAATAATCAACCCCCCATCTTTCCAGACAGCCATCATCAAAGACCGGACTACCGATGAGCGAACAAAAAGCATCGTACGGGTAAACATCAAAACCAACATCGATCCCGGCATTGTATGCACTCTCAATCATCGATAAAGCTTCATCAGTCTTCCCGAAAGCAGTCCCACTTCCTAAATGAGAAATTTGCATCCGCGCTCCGGTTTCCCTGGCCACTATAATTAATTCTGCCACCGCTTCCAATGAACGTTCACCGTCAAAGCGGTAATGAACTGCGATCAGCCTATCATCATATTCTGCAACTGTTTTACTTAATTCAAGCACTTCTTCTGTAGAAGCACCCGGGGTATACTCAAGGCCGACTGATAAGCCTGAAGCCCCTTCCTGCAAAGCTTGCCGCAGCATACCATCCATCTTCTCCACCTGCTTTTTAGTTGCCTGGCCATAGCGGTCAGTGCAACCGGCAGCCTCTCTCAAGAGAGCATGCCCTGAAAGGGCAGCATAATTTAAAGGCGCTCCATGCTGTTCAATAGCTTGCCGGTAGTCATTTAAAGCAACCGGACCCATACCACAGTTGCCGCCCACTGTAGTCGTAACTCCCATTAGTACTGAGCTTTCAAAAATACCCTTTTCTATAGATCCATTTTTAAGAGCATTTTCGTGGCTGTGAAGATCAATAAAACCGGGGCTTACATAGCATCCGTCAGCCTCAACTTCCCGTTTTCCCTTCATAATTTCAGGCCCGATAGATGCTATCCGGTTCTTCTCAATCCCAAGATTTGCCGGGTAAATACCGTCAACAGGATCAATTATTTCCCCACCATTGATTACAAGATCATACATTTTTCACACCTCCTACAACTACTAGCATAACCCTGCTGTCTGAACCTGTCAAATTCTTCTATCACGCTGCCCATATCTGTGATTTTATTTTCAGTATATTTTTTCAAACTATTCTTGAGCAGCAGTTATTTACCCTGCCACGAGACTTTAAAGTGGCCACTATACATTTGCCGGTAGCTTCCACAATTAAAAGGGTAATACATACCAAAAATGATAGCCGATAGCCCCTTCAGAATTATTCTTCACTTCATAAAGGCTTATTATGCTATCACCTTCAAGTTTTGAAAAACTCAAGACCTGGGGAAGGCCGCTGCAATTATTATTTTATTTAACCAAGCCTTAATATTTTATAAATGCTGTTGACAGAACGCTATAGGCAGGATATCATTTGTTCACAATATAAGCAATTCGTTTATGCCATGTACATACTCCTGGGGAGGTTGTTTCATTGCCGTCCACTAACAACATTAATGACTTTGTAGATATTGAAAAAACCAATATTATTAGCTTACTTAAAGAACTGGTTTTAATTGATAGTGGATCGCATAACTTTTCTGGCATTATGGATGTGACCAAAGCAGTAACCGCTGAACTAACAGCCCTGGGGTTTAATAATACTGTCTATGAGTTTGAACAGGCAGGACCGAACCTGGTCAGTGAAATAAAAGGTGAATCAAATAAATCCATCATTCTCCTCGGTCACATGGATACTGTGTTCGACTCAAAGGCCCAGGGGCTAAATCCATTTAGAAAAGAAAATGGCAAAATTTTCGGACCAGGCGTTTTGGATATGAAAGGCGGCA
>PWYU01000012.1 GCA_003567725.1 Syntrophomonadaceae bacterium
ATCTAATAATTTTTGTCTCGTCTGGCCTGTTTCTCCAAATAAATCATCGCCCAGGGAAATCATGGGCTTGTATGCCCATAAAACCTCTTCCTGGCTAGTGCACCCCGTAAAGACTACCAGTGATAAAAGAATCAAGACTAAAATTGCAACCCATGACCTCATTAATCCAGATGCCTCCTTCCAAAGAATCTTAAAAGAACCGGAATGAATCCTTCCAATGATTAAGACCATTAACTAATAATATAGTTCCCTTGTTATAATTATAATGGGAGTGGATTTGGCCATCATATTAAACCGGCTTTGACAATATGCTCCTATGATATCCTCCAAATATGGTCATGATTATGAAACATAGAATAGAAGTTTCATTGTGCTTATCTTAACCATACGACACTTTAAATTTAGCAGTTGCCTATAAAACCAACCACCAAGTGTGCCAATTCTTCGCCACAATCTTCTTGCAAAAAATGCCCTCCTTCTTTTAGCGTGGCATGGGGCTGACCTTTAGCTCCGGGAACTTGTTTTTGAAAGATGAGATCCCAACCCCCGGTTATAGGGTCACTGTCACTAAAAGCGGTAAGAAAAGGGCGTTCAAATTTTTGTAGAACTTCCCAGGCTTTGCGGTTAGCCGGCACGGCGGGATCGTCCGGAGAGGTCGGAACCAGTAACGGGAAAACACGTGCACCTGCTTTGTAGCTGTCATCGGGAAAAGGAGCATTGTAAGCAGCTACTACTTCTGGTGAAAGGGGCTTTATAGAGCCCAGGCCGAGTATTCCTCCAACATCAAAATCATCGGTTTCTTTAGCAAACTTTTGCCAGTTCAAAAAGGCTGCGGACATCTTCTTATTCCCGGTAGGAAAAGTCGTATTGGCTGCTACAACCCGGTCAAATCTCTGCGGGTTATTAGCCACCAGGCGTAAGCCAATCAAGCCTCCCCAATCATGACAAACCAGGGTGATATTTTGTAACAAGGCTCGATCGATAAATTCCTGCATCCAGTCGACATGGCGCTGGTAGGTGTAGTCTTCCTGCCGGACAGGCTTGTCAGAGCGACCAAACCCGATCAAATCAGGAGCAATCAATCTGTAACCAGCAGCGCTTATAATAGGGATTAGTTTACGGTAGAGAAATGACCAGGTCGGCTCACCATGCATTAATAACACGGTTTCAGCACTATTGGGACCGGTATCAATATAATGCAAACGCAAAGAACCCAGGTTATCATTGCTTAACTCAAGATAATGCGGTTCGTAAGGAAAATCAGGCAGATTGGCAAAACATTTATCAGGCGTACGTAAAGATTTCACTTGCATTGCCTCCCTTCCTATTTCTTTGCTAAGCTCATTTTTTAATCATCAATCCTTTTTTTCATTATAAGTTTGTCAAAATATATTGATTATTTTTACAAGTAGTTCTTTATAGATCCAAAAACTCCTGCAAAAATATATTTTAAAAAATTGAATGCAATACTTCAGTCTAAATTATTGTTCGGTAATATCCTCAGCTATCGATCTAAACATAGCTATAGTTTTAACTGTTTTAAGAGTTCCGTCCAGATCGTAATCAGGATATGCTGAACTCTTGGCAATGACAACTTTCGATTCGGGATGAACCCAGATGTATTGATTATAGATCCCTATTGCCATGAAATCTCCGTCTGTGTCTGCAGGTTATAAACGCTAAAATTAAAGTGATCCACTTTTATTGTTGCGTTTATAGATTACTTTCCAAATCAGCCCTTTTTTTTACAATTTGCACCACTCTGCCTGACCTATTTTTAAAATAATAAAGTGCCTGTTTAACCAACTTTATCCATGTTTTATGAACATGGATATCTATATCATATCCTTCATTTTTATCAGGTGGAGTTTCTACATCTTTTCTGATTGATCTCCCCTGGCAAATAACCCGTGAGGAGCTGCATCAGTTATGCTCTCATATAGTCTTTAATTATAATAATCCATTAAACCCAGCAAAAACGTCAGTTTATCTTGATGTTCTAAGCAATCTCCCTCCCAGATGTGACCTGAAAGCTGGTCATTGTCAAACCATAAATACAAGTCTATTAAAGATAAATCATCTTCAATTGATTTCAGGTTATTGATCCAATGCAACTTACCACTAGCTGTTATTACCTGTCCTGTTAAAGTTGAAAATAGATGATTAACATTTCTATTAGGATCCTTATTGGTTATGGCTAATGCATTAGGAACTCTTTTGTCAGGATTCACACTCTTGAATTGTTTTACTGCTTCTTTTATATGTTTAGCAATAGCGTTATAAACTGGATCTTTACTTTTCCAAGCTAAAGGCGTGAGTTCAAGAGTTTTTTCTTCCAAATAAAAAGCTAATTCCCCTTTTGCATGAACTTCAAAGTCAACTACTTTAATATTACTTTCCGGTATTTTAATGGCAATTAACCCATTGCTTTCTAAATACTGCTTGACAATAGTTTCTCCTGGTTTAGCCATGGTGGACTCCACTTTGTTTCCTAATAAACAGTTTAATCAATGCTTTAAAATAATCCTGCCTGTCTCAACTTATACTTATATTATCTTTAATATTGCCCGACATCATCGAATTCTATTACACTAACCTTTCCTATTGGTTCAAGAACTTCTGGTTCGGACTCATTTGCATTACCACCTATAAGATATTTTGCAATTAAAATTAACGTGCAAACTTAAATACTCCACATCCCCCGGGAACTCCTGCTTCCCAATCATATTGCATAGCTGCCTGTAGTATTACTTAAACTGTGTTTATGCTCTGTGTATCGTTACCATGCTATAATTGAAAATAAACATCTATTTGTATCGTTTATACATATTGACAAAAGGGGAACCACAAAGTTTAGGAAAAATTAAAGACATCAGCAAACTCTGATTCAAATGCTGCAGCAGATACGATAGCAGGAGCGATAAGAAAAGAAGGCAAAATCGAGCTACAAAACACTTCTTCAGTAATAACACCTGCTAAAACAATTGTGCTGGATAGTATGGGGGTCTATGATGGCAAGGAAAAAGCTTTTTTCCGGTAGAAAAATATTTGTGGCTCGGATATATAAAGAACTTGATACTAAACAGTTAGCGAAAAAAGCCGAAATTGCCGAAAGTCATTTAACGGAAATTGAACAAGAAAAAATGAAGCCTTCTATTCGCACCATTATCAAGCTAGCTGAAGCCTTAGATGTTGATGTAGAAACATTTTTTGATTAATGGTTTATTTGGGCCAGGTTTACGTAGCGCTCACAGCTCAGTCTTCATAAAACCCCTCTTCCCCTATCGCACCAGTAAAATCAAAATCTGTCTGTAATACCTCTTTAGGCTCATTTACGTATTCTTCAGAGCAAAGCATAAGGATCATGTTATTACCGGCATTTTTGGCGCCGGATTTTTTGAGGATAATGATAGCCCATACAGGCTTATGATCCCTGGTTTATAAAGACAGCTGTCTATGTTAACATACTGCGCCTGCGGAAAGACAGCAGGCCGATTGCTGTAAGCACGGCGGCGATCAGCAGCATTGCAATAAGTGGAGCAAAGCTGACCGGTTCTGTTACAGCAGGCACATGGGTAAACGGTGAAATATTCTGCACCCACAACGGGAGTTCCAGGGCCGGTCCAAAAAAGGGTCCTACCAGTATGCTAACCATAAGTGCCGCCCATGCCAAAGCCGGGCTCCAGCGCGGCACCAGACCAAATGTCATGATCATAAGCCCGGCCAGAACCAGGATGGCCGGCACCTGGATAATGGCTGCTTCAAGCAGTTTTAACACCCGGATGTCCGGCTCAACAATGGAAGCAGCTGCAGACCCAAGCCCCAATGCCAGGAGGACAGCAATTGTTCCCAAAACAAAACAGGTTATATGGCTCAGGAACCATTTCAGACGCGTTACGGCCGCAGCCAGGATCGGTTCTGTCAGGCCGTTGGTTTCCTCTGAAACTGCTCTCAAAAAGGCCTGCACGGAATAAAACACAACAAACGGCCCCAGGATAGCCACCAGTGCCATGGCAAAAGTTTCACTCATATCAAAAATATCACCAAGGACTTCCGCCCTTTCCATGCCGCTCATTCTTTCGGCTAATTCGGTGGTGGCGCCGCCAAGGACA
>PWYU01000011.1 GCA_003567725.1 Syntrophomonadaceae bacterium
AATGAAATGCCTAAAAGAATTGCTAAGATTAATGCTGGAAAATGATTTGTTAATCCCACTACTCCTGGCTCCTTATCAGGCAAATTTCGTCATAATCAACTGTTCCATAATAACGGTATATTTTAACAATCAGGCTTAAAGCATAAGCTGTAATGCTAACAGCAACAACAATACCGGTAAGCATCAGCGATCCGGGAAGAGGGTTAACATACAAAACTTCATTGGCCGGTGCAGTGACTATGGGGGCTGCTCCCCCGTAAGTATAGCCAATAGCTACAAATAACAAAAATACGGATGTATCCATAATATTCATGGCTATTACTTTTTTGATCAGGTTTGAATGAGTAAGCATGGTATGCATACCGATAACAAATAGTAAAATTGCTACCATATAATAATAATTATGGGCAATCTTAATGAGCATCTCCACTTTTATCTTCCCCTTCAATAATGTTATAAAACAAGGTTACAATAGTACTTGCCACTTTAACACCTAAAAAAGCCGTGATAATAAATATTGCTCCGGCGCTAAAGAGTTCTCCGGCTTCACCCAGCGGGAATCCAGCTGACTGGTTAGCTAAAAAATTAGCCCCCAGAGCAATTGCCACCAGGCCGGTAATGACAAAACCGAGCGCCCCTCCACTTTCCAGAACGGAAGCGGTGTCGTGCGAAATTTGCTTGGCCCCAACTTCCAGGTTAAAAGATAAAGCAACCAGGACAAGGCTGGCTCCAAAGATTGCTCCTCCTGAAAAACCTCCACCCGGCGATATGTGGCCATGAAGAATCACATAGATCCCGTAGACCTGGATAAACGGTGCAACAAGCCTGCTGGTTATGCGAACAATTTGGTTTTCCAGGGTTAACTACCTCCTTAATTAATGCGATTTCAAGGTGGCAATTACTGCCGCAATGGCCACAAACAGGACTGTTGCTTCACCCAGTGTATCAAATGCGCGGTAATCTATAATAACACTGCTGACGATGTTTACAGCACCGGTATCTGCAACCCCTGACTCCATATAACGGGCTGGTAGTTCATTAAAAACCGGGTTATTGGGATCGCCAAAGGGCGGCATTTCCGCCACAGTAAAACTGAAGAAAAAACCGATCAACCCAACCAGTAAAATAGTAAATACACCGCGGGCTTGAAGCCGCAGCAGGTAACGCATGGCAAAAATAGCTGCGATTATAATAAATAGTATATCTTCCATCTATAATATCCCTCCTGCAGGATACTTATTCAGCTCGCCTGGTTTTACTAATTGCTGCTATCAGTAACAGAGTCGTAACCCCTGTCCCCAGTGCTGCTTCCACCATGGCTACATCCGGTGAACTGAGCTGCTGCCAGACAATAGCCATAATCAAACCGAAAGAAGCAAAGACAATCACCGCACTAAGCATATCTCGAATTTGAGCTACTGCAATAGCGCAGATTACCAGGAATAATAGCAACAAGGCATTTAATACTTCAGTTAGCACTCCTGTCATCGGATTCACTCCTACCAATAATGGGTTTAATTCCAGTTATATAAGCAGCCCTGGCTATAACATGAGCAGCAGTCGGGTTGGTAATTAATATAAATATAATAAGCAGGGCTAACCTGATCGCAACAGCAAGCTCGCTTTGTAAAGCAAGAGATAATAAAACCAGACCGGCTCCCAGGGTATCGCATTTGGTTGTGGCATGAAGACGATTATAGACATCCGGCAAACGCAGCAACCCAACAGTTGCGACAGTCAGGAAAAATATCCCTATAATGAAAGATATTATTGATGCAATATACAATATAGTAGCAAGCACAGTATCGATCAATCCAGTGCTCCTTTCTCCAAATACTTGGCTACACCAATAGTGGTAATAAAGCCCATTAAGGCATAAACCATAGCAATATCGAGAAAATAAACCTGCTCATAGATTCGAGCAATTAATGTAATAATAATCAAAGTATAGGTGGTAATGATATTGATTGCTACTACTCGATCCGGAGCTGTCGGGCCGGCCACAGCCCTGAACATGGAAAGGAAAATCATTAGCATTACCAGGATTGCTCCAATGGCATATAGATAACTAAGAATAAGTTCATAAATCATCATTAATCACGCTCCATATGCTTTAGCCTGCTTATGGGGTGCCACTCAGTGATAGCTTCGCCGCTTTCTATTGTTAAAGCATGAACCAGAAAGTCTTTTTCGTCTGCTAGAACTGTTAAAGTTCCCGGGCAAAGAGTAATAGAATTGCCAAGAAGCACCCGGCTGGCCATGCTTTCGATTTCCACTCGCATTGAAACCATATTAGGGACAACCGGCATCTTTGGATGCAAAACAATATAGGCAACCTGAAAATTAGCAATAAAAATGTCCCTGAGCAGTTTTAAAAAGTAGCCTATTAACCATAAAACATTTTTTATGGTTACCGGCGGCCTATCTTCAGCAGTGATAATCAGATTACGGTTAAAAAATACTACAAAAACCGAAGCGGCGAAACCGACCGCCATCTGCGGCCAGTGAAAATCACCGCTTATTGCCACCCAGAAAACGAACAGGACCAGGGTTATACCAATATAATTTAACCATTTCTTGTCCACCGTAATCAGCCACCCAAATAGTTATTGTTCAAAACTGTGCATAATAATTATTTCACATGCACCACTAATTAAGATTAATCAACTTATTGCCCGCCGCCAGCAGATGATGCAGTTGAAGCTGGCTGCTGTTCAAGTTCGCTCAGATCTTTAGGTATAACCGTACGCGGAAAAATTGTTCCAGGAGGACAAACCGGCACACATTCGCCACAATCATTGCATTTGTCAAGATCGATTACAGCCAGTTTATCATCCATGGTGATCGCTTCTTCGGGGCAGGCTTTGACACATGCTTTACAGGCAATGCAACCAACCGAACAAGCCTTGGAAACAGTTTTACCTCTCTCATGGGAACGACACAAAACCAGATGACCCTGGTTGGAACGGCGGGGAAGGGTTTCCAGCAAGTCCCGCGGGCAAGCGGTAACACAAAGCCCACATCCGGTGCAGGCTTCCTGATCAACAACCGGTAATCCATGCGGGCCAATATCGATTGCTTCAAAAGGACAGGCCCGAACACAATTGCCAAGCCCCAGACAACCGTAACCACAGGCTTTAAAGCCTCCATTCATTCTTCCGGCAACAGCGCAATCCTCTACACCTTCGTAGACAAATAAGTCAGCTGCTTTCTCATTATCGCCGATACAAAAAACAGTTGCTACAAGCGGTTCTGTTTCCGCAATTTCTAATCCAAGCTCTTTAGCCAGGGCATTAGCGGTGTTAGTTCCACCGGGGATACATCCGGCCGGATCAGTTTCACCCCTGGTTACAGCTTCGGCAAATTGCGCGCAACCGGCATACCCGCAAGCGCCGCAGTTTGCTCCGGGTAGAACCTCTTTTACTTTCTCTACCCGGGGATCAACCTTAACAGCAAATACCCTGGCCGCCATGGATAGAAGAAGCCCAAAAAGCAGGCCAATTAACCCCAGGGCTACTATTGCATTTATTATTTGCACAACCAAATTCACCTCATCTAGATTAGTAAATCTGTCATTTCAGTTATATCAAAATATAGCCTTCTATAAAGTAAGCATGCCCCTAAAGCCTTGAAAAGCCAGAGACAAAATGCCCGCTGTTATTAAAGTAACCGCCGAGCCCTGCAACGCTTCAGGAATATTTGCCATCTCCAGACGTTCTCTTATTCCAGCCATAATAACAAGGGCCAAAGAAAAACCAATTGAAGCGGCAATACCAAAGACCACTGCTTCGATAAAAGCAAATTCTTCCCGAACAGCCAGTAATGCCACAGCCATAATGGCACAGTTAGTTGTGATTAGAGGCAAAAAAATCCCCAGGCCCTGATACAGGGTAGGACTAATCTTGCGCAATGAAGTTTCCACCAGTTGAACGAGAGAAGCAATAACCAGTATAAAGGTAACAATTTGCAAATATTCAAGGTTAAAAGGCACAAGAACAAATGAATATAGCAGCCATGTCACAAGTGTGGCCATGGTCATTACAAATA
This sequence comes from Syntrophomonadaceae bacterium, assembly GCA_003567725.1. Taxonomy (GTDB): domain Bacteria; phylum Bacillota; class Dethiobacteria; order DTU022; family DTU022; genus B1SED10-74M. The sequence continues at coordinate 4,048 of PWYU01000011.1, forward strand.
CTACCGCCATACTCATGCCAATAGCCGTTTCCATCTTTCTTGAGACGCCAAGAAAAGGGCAGATTCCGAAGAAGCGCTGTAGCACAAAGTTATCAACCAGGATATAAATAAATATTATCGATAACAGTCTTTCCATTTAAACCTCCTGCCACCATTATTTCTATGTTCCACTTTCATAATTCTTTTACCTGCAAAACAGAGATTATTATATATGAAACTTCTTAAATAAAACATTGACCAGTCCTAGCAAAAGTCCAAGAGCTATAAAAGCACCAGGTGGTTGTCCAAACAAGCCCATGGGTTCAAAATTTTCACCAAAGAGAATAATCGCGCTTTCCGGATCGGGTCCCATCACCGTTCCCTGCCCCAAAACTTCACGGACCAGAGCCAGAACCCCGAGAGCCAGGGTGAAACCGATACCAACGCCAACTCCATCAACCAGCGATCTCAGGATAGGCTTTTTGCTGGCAAAAGCCTCAGCCCGTCCCAGGATAACACAGTTCACAACAATTAAAGGGACAAATACTCCAAGAGCTTCATATAGCACCGGTTGAAAAGCCTGCAACATCATTTCTATAATTGTAACGAAAGTAGCAATTATTACAATAAAACAGGGTATCCTAACCTGGGGCGGTATAAAATTTTTAAGGCTGGCAATAACTACATTAGAAGCAATCAAGACTGCCGTTGATGCCAGGCCCATGCCCACTCCATTTACCAAATAACCGGTCACCCCCAGAACCGGGCACATGCCCAGGAGCAAGCGAAAAACAGGGTTTTCTTTTATTATCCCCCTGGAAAAATCTTTAAGATAAGAATTATCTTCAGCCATCAGTTATTATCACCCCCGCCAGTGTCTTCCGGAGCGCCTTCCAAAGCTTTTTCTACTGCAGCCACTATTCTTTCAGCGCTTAAGGTTGCCCCGGTCTGGACATCTACATTGAGGCTTTGCTCTTCAATAATCTTTTCGGGAATCTTTGGATAAGCATCCACATAATAAGCTTCGGTTTCATTATGCTCTAAAACCTCGATACTGTTAATTCTTCCGTCCTTAAATTCTACTTCAACCTTGAGGGGGCCATAAGTGCCTTCAACACTGCCCCTGTATATTCCATCAGAAATATCTTCCAAACCCAGAACTTGCCTTTCTTTATCCAGGAAATTTTCACCAATTTCAGTGACAGTGCGCCTGATCGAGCCGATCATCGCTCCGGTGCTTAAAGTAGCCCCGGAAACCACATCAACATCTTCACCGTCACTAATGGGATCTTCAAAGCTTTTTCCGATGAATTGTTCCTGGAAGTTGTCTGTCGTTATCACATCGCCAATGCCCGGAGTTTCAGAATGGGATACAATTACGATTCCAATTATCTCTGCGCTGCTGTCAACTGCCAGGTTGTATGTAATTGTTCCGTCGTAGCCCTGGGTTTTTGCCGTAGCCATAACCCCGAGTTTATCTCCGGTTTCATCGAAAATCAGATCATAGCGATGATCGCCTGTTTCTTCTGTCTCATATTCATCAATATCCGGAAAAAATCTTTCCAGCGCCTCCAGAAAGTCCCGCTGTTCCCTTTCCCGGATTACCGGCTCGGTAGTATTATGCACCCCGGTTAGAAGGACAGCGGAAACAATAGCAACTACTGCTAACGTAAAAGATAAGCGTAAAACATCACGCACTTTTTTTCACCCCCCCGAACCTTTGAGGAATAGTAAAATTATCTATGATGGGAGTAAAGGCATTCATTAGCAAAATCCCAAAGGTAACCCCTTCCGGCAAAGCTCCCCACAATCTAATTAACATCGTTATAAGGCCACAACCAATCCCAAAAATAAGGCGGCCGCCAGGGGTAACAGGAGTTGTAACAAAATCGGTAGCCATATAAATCGCTCCTATCATAACCCCACCTGCTAAAACATGGAATAAACCGGTCATATAAATATTACCATAAAACCCTCCCCCAAAGAGCACCCCTATGACAAAGACAGTGCCTATAAAACCTCCCGGGATCCTGAGGTCAATGTGCCCTTTATAAACCAGCCAGACCCCTCCAATTAAAAGGGCCAGGGCAGAAGTTTCACCAAGACTGCCGGCAATATTACCGATAAATAATTCCGGCAGGCTAAAAGTTACCGCTTTTTCTGGAGCAGCAAGAACGGTAGCTCCGGTAACTACAGAAATATCATAGCCAAAAGCAAAAGGCTGGGGAGAAGGCCAGATATCGCCGGCCATATGCCCGCCCCAGGAAACAACCAGAATAGCCCGTCCGACCAAAGCCGGATTAAAGATATTGTAACCAATCCCGCCAAATACCTGTTTACCTACAACAATAGCGGAAACAGATCCGACAATCACCAGCCACCAGGGCACTGTCGCAGGAAGAATAAGAGCTAGCAGTAAACCGGTAACCGCTGCACTGCCATCGCTGAATATATCACGCTTTCGCCGCCAAATGGCCTCTGTCAGCATGGCTGCAGCAACAGCGATAATAATTGTTAATAAAGCCCTGTAACCAAAGAGAAACACTGCCATTAAAGCAGCAGGGAAAAGGGCTATCATTACATCTATCATCACACTTTGAATCGTTTCTACTGAACGGATATGTGGTGATGATGATACTATTAATTTACCGTTTATATTCATCACTTCCTTTCAAAGGCGGCAGGGTTAACTTTTTTTACTTTTCATTATTTCGTTTTTGCCAATTCTAATCCATTGCACTAGCGGGATTTTAGAAGGGCAGATATAAGAACAGCAACCACATTCGAAACAATCAAGGCCATATAATTTTTCTGCCCGCTTAAAATCGCCATGTTCAGCAGCCTTGGCTATTGAAGTAGGCATCAGGCTCATCGGGCAAACAGATACACATTTGGCACACCTGATGCAGGGGCTGCTTTCTGACAGGGAGACGTCTTCGTCGGTCAGGGCCAAAATGCCTGAGGTTCCTTTAATGATCGGAATATCAGTGTTTGGCTGAGCCAACCCCATCATCGGGCCTCCCATCAACAGTTTCACCGTAGTTTCCTTCAACCCGCCGCAGTATTCAAGCACCTCCGAAGCCAGTGTGCCAAGCCTGACCTGAAGATTAGCCGGTTCATTAACCCCTAACCCGGTAACGGTCAAAATTCTTTCTACAAGTGGCTTACCTTCCCGGATAGCCTGCGTTATTGCTACTGCAGTACCAACATTATGGTTAACCACTCCTACCTCCATGGGCAGTTCACCGGCTGGAACAATTCTCCCGGTAGTAACATTAATTAGCATTTTTTCAGCACCCTGGGGATATTTTGTAGGAAGAGAGCACACCCTGATATTTTCCTCTTCCGCTACCAGGCTCTCCATCACCTTTTGTGCATCAGGTTTATTATTTTCAATGCCAATAATGCCTTCAGCAGCCCCCAGCGCTTTGATCATTGTTTTCAAACCAAAAATAATTTCTTCCGATTTTTCAAGCATTACCCTATGATCAGCAGTTAAGTACGGTTCACACTCGGCGCCGTTTATGATCACCACATCTATCGGTTTTCCTTCAGGAGGTGAAAGCTTAACATGAGCGGGGAAAGTTGCCCCTCCAAGGCCTACAATACCTGCCTCGCGGACTACTTTTCTAATATCATCGGGAGATAGGTCTTCCAGATTGCCGGCCGGCTTAATATTATCGGCCCATTCATCCTTTCCGTCAGGCTCTATGGTAACCGCAGTGATTTTCATGCCCAGGGGGTGGTTGTAAGGCCCAATGTCAACTACTGTTCCCGAAGTTGGAGCATGGACGGGTGCAGATACAAAACCCTTATTATCTCCTAATTTTTGGCCTGCTTTAACAGAACAACCCTTTTCTATTTTTTCAACATCGGCCAAAAGCTCGCAGGGAGCTCCAATATGCTGCTGCATCGGTACAACAACTTTGCCTGGCAAAGGCATTTTAACAATGGCCAGACTTGATGTCATTTCTTTATAATCTTCAGGATGTACTCCTCCTTTAAAAGACGACTGGGCCATGTGTGGTTTCACCCTTTCAGTAATAATTACTGCCTTTCTGACTTTAACGGCAGTCTTAAATAGTAGTTATAAATATAAACTATAATAATACAAATTAACTTAACTAACTTTCGTTAAATAATTGTAAAGTCCTTCTAAAAAACCGGTTTTTTAACTCTCTAATAAAAATATAATAAGTCTACTTTTTTAAAATATTCTCATCTATGTGCCTTTACAGATCATACAATAAAGAATTATCTCACCAGCTGGACCCAGTAGGCCCTGGCATCACTGACGGTATAAAAAGAACCGGTTACAAGAACAAGATCATCCGGTCCGGCTTCGCTTAAAGCCTTATCCAGAGCCCTGCCGATATTTTCTTCAACCTCTGCTTTATCCCGGCTTAAATGAAACTGGTTTAAGGCAATAGTAAACAGCCGATCTGGATCAGCAGCCCGTGGAATAGATGCCCTGGTAAATATAACTCTCTCGGTAAGCGGAAAAATGGCAGACATCATAGCCGGAGCATCTTTATCAGCCATAATACCAAAAACCAGGATCAGGCGCCCAAATTTGAAATACTCAGGGATAGCCTGGGCCATTTGCCGCATTGCCGCCGGGTTATGAGCCCCATCCATAACTAATTTAGGATTATTATTTAAGAGCTCCAGGCGCCCGGGCCAAATGACTGCAGCCAAGCCTTGCCGAATCGCCTTTTCTTCAACATTAAATCCCTGTCCGGCAAGGAGTTCCAGCGCCGCTAATGCGGTAGCAGCATTGCAAACCTGGTAACGTCCCCTGAGAGGAATAAAAAGATCTTGATATGAACTTTTAAAACCATTGTAATTAAAGGATTGCCCCTGATCAGTAATAATAAGGCAATTAAAAAGAGGGTTGTTGACCCTCACCACCTGATCATCATATTCTAAAGGAGCAAATAAAAAGTATAAGGGAGCTTCAAGCTCAGAAGCTTTGTTTTTAATTACGCTCAGCACTATGGGGTCATCGCTGGCAGTTAAAACCGGCACTCCCGGTTTTATAATACCTGCCTTTTCAGAAGCTACTTTTTCCACAGTATCTCCCAGCACCTCAGTATGCTCCAGGTCAACATTAGTTATAATACTCAATAGTGGGATAACGATATTGGTAGCGTCAAGGCGGCCACCCAGGCCGACCTCCAGAACAACCAGGTCAACTTTTTGGCTGGCAAAATAAGTCATAGCAAGAACGGTAACTACTTCAAATTCAGTGGGTTGGCCGTAATGCTCATCTGAACTTACCTCTTCCACCACCGGCCGAATCAAATCAACCAGCCTGGCCAGTTCAGCTTTACCAATATCACAACCGTCAATAGCCATGCGATTGGTAAAGGACAGGAGGTAAGGAGAGGTATACAGGCCTATTTTATAGCCGCCCTCACTTAGAATAGCAGCAAGAATGGCAGCGGTAGATCCTTTGCCATTAGTCCCGGCTATATGAACATAGTTGACCTGCCGATGTGGGTTGCCAAGCAGATCAAGCATGGCTGTGATCCGTTCTAATCCGGGTTTAATTCCAAAACGGCTCAGGCCGTGAATCCAATTCAGGGCTTCCTCGTAACGATTTTCATGATCCATCACCTAGTTTAACTCCTGCAATCTTTCTTGTAATTTTTGCAGCCTCGCTTCCTGATCATCACGTCGTGATTTTTCCCTGGCTACAACTTCAGCCGGTGCTTTTTTTAAAAAGCCTGCGCTTTTTAGTTTGCTTTCGGTCCGCTTAATTTCCGCTACCACCTGCGTAAGCTCTTTTTGCAGGCGCGCTCTTTCTGCCTCAAAATCGATCACGCCTTCTAAAGGCAGGTATACCTCTAGATCTTCTGTGATGATCGCCGTCAGAGCCTGCTCGGGCTTTGCAGCCCCGGCATCTATGGTCAGATTGTCTACAGCAGCAAGCCGCCTGATCTGGTGACTTTCTGCATTGAGGCAGGCTGCTGACTGTTCCCCTGCCTTAACTATAACCGGGGTTTTCTGGTCGGGGGCCAGTTTAAGCTGGCTTCGTAAATTTCTAATGGCCCTGACTACTTCCTGCAACAGGTCCATCTCTTCAGATTCCCTGGGAAAATGAATTTTTTCTGAGGCTTCGGGCCAGACCGCTACAATTAGGGCCTCTTCTTTGCGATTGGGCAGCTGCTGCCAGATTTCTTCAGAAATAAAAGGCATAAAGGGATGCAAAATCCGCATGACTCCATCAATCAGATAAACCAGGATGCTGCGGGTTCGATTGCGATCTTTTTCTATATCTGCGCTTTCACCCTGCCTGTAAAGCTGATATTTACTTATTTCTAAATACCAATCACAAAAATCGTTCCACAAGTATTCATAAATCAAGCGGGCTGCTTCACCCAGCTCATATCTTTCGAACAACTCATTGACCCTTTTGATGGTTTCGTTAAAGCGGTGCAAAATCCAGCGATCGGCCCGGTTAAGATCTTTTGGTAATTGCTCAGGATCAAACTGCACCGGCTGATCTTTTTCATTTTCTATTTCTCCCAGGTTCATCAAAACAAAACGAGAGGCATTCCAGATCTTATTGGCAAAATTACGTCCTGCTTCGACGCTTTCCTGTCTGAAACGCTGATCATTACCCGGGGCCTGTCCTGTAATTAAGGTAAATCTGAGAGTATCGGCTCCATAATTCTCAATTACATCCAGAGGATCCACTCCGTTACCCAGAGATTTGCTCATCTTGCGGCCCAGGGCATCCCGGACCAGGCCGGTTATATATACCGTACGGAAAGGAACGTCTTTCATAAAAGCAAGGCCCATAAACATCATGCGGGCAACCCAAAAGAAAATGATATCATACCCGGTTACCAGAACGCTGGTGGGATAAAAATGTTCCAGGTCAAGTGTTTTGTCGGGCCAGCCCAGTGTTGAAAAAGGCCAAAGCGCCGAACTGAACCAGGTATCAAGCACATCGGGATCCTGCTGGAGATCGCTGCTGCCGCAGGAAGGACAGCTGGCAGGATCTTCATAATCAACTATCAGCTCGCCGCACTTACAGTACCAGGCTGGAATGCGGTGCCCCCACCAAATCTGACGTGAAATGCACCAATCACGTATATTTTCCAACCAGTCATTATAAATGCGGGTAAAACGGGGAGGGACAAAATTGGTGTGCTGCTCTTTTACTGCTTCCAGGGCCGGTTCTGCCAGGGGCTTCATTTTAACAAACCACTGCCGCGATATGAGCGGCTCCACTACAGTATCGCAGCGCTGGCAGTGGCCAATGGAATGCTCATAGTCTTCAATCTTTTCAATCAATCCCAGGGCTTTTAAATCTTCTACGATTTGATTGCGGCAGTCAAACCGGTCCATTCCCTCATAAGGGCCGGCAGCAGAAGTCATCTTCGCATCTTCACCGACCACCATGATCACATCAAGGTTATGGCGTTGCCCAATGGCAAAGTCATTGGGATCATGCCCCGGTGTAACCTTAACGGCACCGCTCCCAAAATCAGGATCAACATACCCGTCAGCTACTATTGGGATTTCCCGGTTGAGCAAAGGCAAGATTACTTTCTTGCCCACCAGCTCCCGGTAGCGCTGATCATCAGGATGCACAGCAACAGCGGTATCGCCGAGCATCGACTCGGGACGGGTGGTGGCCACGATTATTTCTTTTCCCCCTTCGGCAAGAGGGTATTTAATATGCGTAATTTTAGAGGCTTCATTTTCATGCTCTACTTCTATATCAGAAAGGGCTGTCGAGCAGCGCGAACACCAGTTAATCATATAATCTCCGCGATATACCAGGCCCCGGTGGTAAAGATCTACAAATACTTTTCGCACCGCGCGGGAACAACCTTCATCCATTGTAAAACGTTCCCTCGACCAGTCACATGAACATCCCAGGCGGTGGAGTTGTCCGGTAATCCGTTCATGGTAAGTGTCCTTCCAGGCCCAAACCCGCTCTAAAAATTTCTCACGGCCCAGCTTGCGGCTATCTATGCCTTCTTCAGCCAGATGTTTTTCAACCACGTTTTGGGTAGCAATCCCGGCATGATCACACCCGGGAAGCCAGAGTGTATCGTAACCCTGCATTCTGCGGCGGCGAATCAACACATCCTGGACAGTATTATTTAAAGCATGTCCCATATGTAAAGATCCGGTAACATTAGGTGGTGGAATAACTATGGTAAAGGGGGCTTGGCTGGAATCTCCGGTAGCGCGAAAGAAATTTCCTTCTAACCAAAATTGATATCTTTCTTTTTCCACTGCGTTCGGATCATAAACCGGCGGTAGCATATTATCAGTCATCATATCACCCCAAATTATCTGACAGTTAGAAACAGTAACGGCAAGTTATCTTTATAAGTTGCTGCTTTTTTATTACAGCATTATAAATATTATTATTTAAAGCCATGAAAGTCAATCCTGGCAAAGCTTAAAACCCTTGATTCAGGCAAATTTTGATAAGTTGGAAGATTGCAAGGTTTGTTCAGACAAATAATATTTTCCATCTTCTGTTTCACGAATGATGGCCAGTTGAAACATTGAATCAAATATATAAGGCTTATAATCACGCATTTTAAAGAGGCCATCTGTAAACCTGGTTTCAGCAGAGCTTTTCAATCCCAGTTCAGATTTTGTTTTAGCATTAGCAGGATCCAGAGCATCTTTTTCCCTGAAAGTTTTTATTACCCGTCTGATGGCGCGGTTCATAAAAAAACGCAGTATCAAAGCACCGAAAGCGATCATAGCAGCTATAAGCAAAAGAAAAAATAGATATTGCAAGTTTTAAAATCACCTCTCCAATACAACTTCCAGCATTAGCCTTTAAAGGGGCTATTTTACCAGAGCGGTAAATAAACAATCATCGGTGTTAAAAAGGCAGCTGTTTTATATTAATAAGCTTAAAGCGGTTCCTTATAAGCCGGGATGAAAAGCCTTTTTGACTGGTAGAAGATAATCAAACAAACATCATTAGCGCTTTATTGAGCAACCCTTATTGGGGGGTTTGAGCTGATTCTTCCATACCTTGTCCGGAGCCCTGCTCATACAAACGATACCCCAGATCAAAAGCCTGTTGATTAAGCTCCCCGCTTCCTTTGGGAGCTAATTCGAAAATGCTTTCTCGGAAAATATCTCTGTCTATTAGATTGGTAGCAGCATTAAGGACCCCTAAAGCCAGCATGTTGGCGACCACTTCTTTGCCAATTTTTTCTTTAGCCATTCTGGTGATTGGGTAACTCTTAACCTTATATTCATCCCGGAAAGGTCCGCTGACAAAAGTAGAATCAACTATAACCACACATTCCCCGACTTTTTTGATCTTGGGTAAAAATTTGTTAAATGAAGCTTGATTTAAACAAAGCAAAACCGTTGGATTAACAACCTTGGGATATTCAATTGTATCGATATCAATAATAACCCCGGCCATACTGGCCCCTCCACGGGCTTCCGGCCCATAAGACTGGGTTTGAACTACGTTTTTATTATCATTAACCGCAGCTTGGGCCAGGACTATGGAAGCCAGAATTAACCCCTGTCCGCCAGCACCGGTCAGTAAAATCTCTTGCCTGTTTCCCAACTAAATTCCCTCCGCTTTTAGCCGTCGTTCCTTACAGGAATACTTTTCCCGATAGAATTATAGTATTCGGCGGCATATTCAGGAATATCTTCAGCAAATATAACACCGGTAATTGTTTTACCTTCCAGCTCTGACTGCTCTTTCCTGGAAGCACGTTCCATAGAAATACTGTTTTCCTTCATATCTTTCAACATATCTACAGCACCGCCCAGCTTATTCCTCCTACCGTAAGCTATAGGGCAGGGTGAAAGGGCTTCGACTACAGAAAAACCTTTATGGTTTGCAGCCCTCGCTATAAGCTGTTCCAATTGTCTTGGTTGAGCCGCATTTCCCCTGGCCCCGAAAGTAGCGCCGGCTCCTCTGGCTAAATCAAGAAGGTTAAACGCCCTTTCCAGTGTCCCTCGAGGAGCGGTTGTCGCTTTTTTACCACCCGGGGTAAGAGGTGAATGCTGTCCGCCCGTCATTCCATAGATATGGTTGTTAACCACAATAGCATTTAAATCAATATTTCTTCTGGCAGAATGAATAAAATGATTGCCTCCTATAGCGCTGCAATCACCGTCTCCCATAATAACAAATAAGATTAACTCTGGCCTGGCCATTTTTAATCCGGTAGCAAAAGCCAGGGCTCGGCCATGGGTTGTATGCAAAGTGTTAAAATTTAAATAACCGGCCGCCCTGGAAGAACAGCCTATACCGGAAACAATTACCACATCACGCTGTTCATAATCAGCCCTTTCAATAGCCCTGACCAGGGCAGCGGTTACTATTCCGTTTCCACAACCTGGACACCATATATGAGGCAACTTCTTTGTTCTTAAAAAATCTTTTGTTAGCTGTTCTATGATAGCCACCTCCCCATTAACTCAGAAATTTGATCAGGACTGATCATCTCACCATCATAACGGTTTAGAGGAACAACTTCAGCTTCATCTTTAACATGCCGTTCCACTTCACCAACAATCTGCCCCATATTCATTTCAGGAACAATGATTACATCCGCTTTCCTGGCCACTTCTCGAACCTCTTTGTCAGGAAAAGGCCACAGCGTTTGCAGGCTGAGCAATCCAACTGGCATCCGATTATTCCAGTACGCTTTTTTAACTACGGCACGGGCCGATCGCACGGTGCAACCATAAGTAATTATTACAACCCGGGGTTCTTTATGGCCGATATAGTTTGTTAAGACTACTTCATCACGATATTTTAATAATTTTTCATGAATCCGATCTAAAGAACGCTCAACCTGAGGCGGATCACCGGTAGGAAAGCCATACTGGTCATGAAACAATCCGGTTACATGATAATAATGTCCAAAACCAAAAGGAACCAGTGGAGCAAGCCCTTTATCGTCGTAAGGCTTCCAATCAGCAGGAACATTATCGCTGGCTTTTTCCACCATCAATTTACTATCTTTAGGGATCGTAACTTTTTCCCTCATGTGGCCTACCACTTCATCAAGAAGTAAAATAACCGGCTGCCTCAGTTTTTGACTTAAATTAACAGCAGCTATAGTGAGGTAATAGGTTTCGTAAACAGAAGCAGGAGAAAAGACAATAACGGGATGATCGCCATGGGTACCCCACCGGGCCTGCATCACATCTCCTTGAGAAGGAGCAGTAGGAACTCCGGTACTGGGGCCCATGCGCTGAACATTTACTATCACACACGGTATTTCAGCCATAATGGCATAACCGATATTTTCCTGTTTCAATGAAAACCCCGGCCCGCTGGTAGCAGTAAGAGTTCTCATGCCGCCAATAGAAGCTCCGATAACAGCTGCCATACTGGCTATTTCATCTTCCATCTGAATAAAAACTCCCCCTATATCAGGCAACCTGGCCGCCATTTTTTCGGCCACCTCAGTAGAAGGAGTTATTGGGTATCCAGCATAAAAACGAACGCCTGCGCTGATCGCACCTTCAGCACATGCTTCATTTCCTTGCATTAAAACCGGTTTCGTCTCCGGCATTTGGTGAAAGCCTCCTCTTGATCAACGAAATTGCAAAGTCTGGACAAAAAGTTTCACAGATGCCACATTTTGTACATTTTTCCTTATCTTTTATTGCTTTTCCCTTTTCATCCAAAAAAAGAGCTTCCTTCGGACAGAAAGCTACACAAATACCGCACCCTTTACACCACTCTTTTTTTATAACAAGGTCTGAAATAAAATCATCCTGATTAGCCTGCACCAAAAAACAATTTCCTCCTTTTAGATAAAAGCTGGCATTTTTCTATAATAGATAGTTTTTTAAAAGCTTAGATCCCTTTTGCTATAAATAACAATGACATGCTACAGATCACTGCTTATGGTAAACATATTTAACTATAACTTATAATTATCTGAAATAATTAGCAAATCTCCGGTTGAAGCAGAGGCGAGCCTTAAGCCCTCCCCTGCTCCAAATAACCGTTAATTGATCACAATTTCTTAGTTATATTCGCCAAAGCTAACTTTTTTACCTATGCATACCATTATGCAGCCAGCCCCGATACTGCATTGCTTCAGCAAGCCGATTGATAGAATACATATAAGCGCCGGTCCGCATGTCAGAATCGACACATTTTTCACAGAAATAATTGTAAACGCTGTTAAAAGCACTAACCATTTTATCTTCTAAGTGAGTATTAACCGTATTTAGATCCCAGCTAAAACCGTAATTGTTCTGGACCCACTCAAAATAGGAAACGGTAACCCCGCCGCTGTTGGAAAGAATATCAGGAACTACCAGGACATTCTTTTCTTTAAGAATTTTGTCTGCCTCTGGAGTTGTCGGTCCGTTTGCCGCTTCCACTATAACTTTTGCCCTGATAGAATCAGCATTACTGCCGGTAATCTGGTTTTCAAGGGCAGCGGGAATAAGAATATCGCAATCCAGGGTCAAAAGATCTGTGTTACTGATCGGTTCAGCATCCGGAAAATCCTTTATATATCCGGTTTCCTTAACATGAGCAATCAGCTTCTCCACATTGATACCATCTTTATTGAAGAGGGCGCCGCTAATATCGCCCACCCCTATGATCGGGCATCCTTCTTCAGAAAACAATTTGGCAGCATTACTGCCCACGTTACCAAAACCTTGAATCACAATCCTGCTCTTCTGAAGGGGAATTTTGTAAGCCTTGGCCGCTTCCCTGGTTACAAAAAAACAACCGCGCCCGGTTGCTTCATTCCTGCCGACACAACCACCAACAGCCAAAGGTTTTCCTGTAACCACACCAAATGAAGGTTCACGCACATTAGCGCTGTATTCATCGGCCATCCAGGCCATTACCTGGGCATCGGTAAAAAGATCCGGAGCGGGAATATCGATTTCGGGGCCAAGGATTGTACCTAGAGATCTCACATAACTTCTTGTCAGGCGCTCCCTTTCTCTATCGCTCATTTTTAAAGGATCGCAAACGACTGCTCCTTTAGCTCCTCCAAAAGGCACTCCAACCAGGGAACACTTTAAAGTCATCCACATTGAAAGGGCCTTGAGGCTATCTGCTGTTACATCCCAGTGATAACGGAGGCCACCTTTAAAAGGGCCATAAACATTGTTATGCTGGGAACGATAACCAGTATATACTTTTGTCGTACCATCATCCATTTCTACCGGGATGGCAACTTCAACAAAACGCATTGGAGTTTTTAAGTGTTCATAAACATCGGTAGACAGCTCCGCAAAATCTATAGCCTGCTTTATCATATCAAGGGTTGAATTCAAAATATTATCTTCTTTTTTTGTTTTACTCACTTCTGACAACATTAATTGTCCTCCTTTTTCTTGTTTAGTGATTAATAAAATTAAAACCTTATTTCTGGAACGCTACAAATACTGGCTATAATTTTGCCTCCTTTCAACGCATTAATCTTTTTTAAATCTTAATTTTTGGCAAAACAATTTTCACATTTTTATAGATTCTTCCGATATTACCAATCAAAAAGACAAAAATTTTTTGAGCGAATTACTATCCTGTTCATTTTTATGCTCCTAAAAGGATCCCTTCATCGCAAATTACAGTAACTGTAAAGAAAAATTAACCTGCCTGTAATATTGCTGTAATCTTAAGCCTTTATACTTATACGTGAGTTGACCCCCTCTTTTTATATATATCCTTTAGCGCAGTTAAATCAACTGCGCTTTTTTTTTCCTGTCTTTATTATAAAAATGCTTAAGCACCCTATTTATCTCCCGTCGCTCTCTAGTCAAAAGCTTGAGCTATTTTCCTTGTAAGCAAAAAAAAAATATTTTTATTATTTTATTGGACTGGTCAGATTAAGATAAACGTTAACCACACTAACCTGCCCGGGTTGACAATTTCCTTGCAACCCGATACTATTCTAACAAATATTTTCATCCGGGGATAGTATGAAAAAAAATATTTTAGAGTTTCTGCAGGACAACAGTGAAAAATATATTTCAGGCACCTATATCAGCAAAAAGCTGGGCATCAGCCGGTCAGCGGTATGGAAGCAAATTCGGCAGTTGCGTCAGCTGGGCTACCAGATTACAGCCCGGCCTAATTGCGGTTACCGCCTGGATAAAGAACCAGACCTTTTAAATAGTAATCTTCTTAAGAACCGGCTCATTAATTATTATGAAGTGCTTGATTCAACCAACCTTATTGCCCGCCGCCTGGCAGAAGAAGGCTGCCCCCCCTACACTACGGTAATAGCAGAAGAACAGCTGCAAGGGCGGGGCCGGCTCGGCCGGGACTGGTTTTCCCCTTCTAACAGTGGGCTGTGGTTTACCATAGTCCTGCGCCCGGAAATGATCAGCCCTGCTGCAGCCGCCCCGGTTACCCTGGTTACTGCTGCCACCCTGGCCTCCAGTTTAAATCATTCCTATGGGCTGGCAATAAAAATAAAATGGCCCAACGATTTGCTGCTCGGCGGTAAAAAATTCGGAGGAATTCTTAGTGAAGTTAAAGGCGAACCGGACCGGGTTGAATACCTGGTGATAGGAACTGGATTAAATATAAATCAAGCGTCCAGTGATTTTCCACCAGAGTTGAAAAATAAAGCCACCTCACTTATGGCTGAAAGTGGACGTTTTTTTGAACGGACTGATCTTTTTTTGTCACTGTGGAATGATCTCTGCGGGGCCTATGAGATCTTTTTTAGAGAAGGATTTACTCCCTTCCGGGATCAGCTGCTGGCCTTTAATAATTTTATCAATCATAAAGTTACAATCTCATGGCCTGGTGGTTCAGTTAAAGGCCTGGTTTTAGATCTGGATCAAGATGGATCTTTGCTAATAAAGGACGGGCAGGGGGATATAATAAAAATTTATTATGGCGAAATTACTTAAAGTTCAAGGAAAAAACAATCCTGCTTTGCCTCTGAGCAAATTAACCATGAGCGCTCTTTTTACAGCCCTTACAGCTGTTTTAGCCCAGTTTGCCATCCCCCTGCCATTCAGCCCGGTCCCCTTGACCGGACAGGTTATGGGTATCCTGCTGGCTGGAAACATCCTCGGAAAAAGAGCCGGCCTTTTATCAGTTACAGCCTACCTGCTCCTGGGAGCTGCCGGGGCACCAGTCTTTTCCCTGGCTCGAGGCGGAGTCCATATGCTGACCGGACCCAGCGGGGGATATCTGTGGGGTTTTCTCCCGGCAGTTTATATAGTTGGCCTGCTTACAGAAAAAACTGGCCGTTCCAGTCTGGTCAATAACGCCGTTTTTATGCTGGCAGCTCTAATTATAATTTATTTCTGCGGGGCTTTACAGCTTGGATTGATCATGGGTTACAGCCCTTACCAGGCATTAATTGTGGGTGTAGTGCCCTTTATACCCCTGGATTTGTTTAAAGTGTTCCTGGCCGCCAATTTAAGCCTGCAGCTTAAAAGAAAACTAGGCCTTAACCATCTCGACCATGCGATATAATCCATAAAAGAATTCAATTATAGGCTTTATTAAGCTATTTCATCCCGGGCCAGCAGGGCTGCCCCGAGGGCTCCAACTACCTGCGGTTCTTGAGGAATAATCAATTTAATATTTAGCTTTTCATTAAGAGCTTTAACTACAGCTGCGTTTTTAGCTACTCCGCCCGTAATCATCACCTTTTCCTCCAACCCAACCCGGCGTACCAGTCCAGCGGTGCGATCAGCTATAGCTTGATGCAGGCCGCAGGCTATATCTTCTCTCGGCAGGCCGCGGGCGATCAAGGAAACTACTTCCGACTCAGCAAACACGGTACACATACTGCTGATGGATACCGCTTCTTTAGCCTGATTGCTTAGCTCAGCCAGGTCTTTTAGTTCAACTTCCAGGGCCTGGGCCATAACTTCTAGAAACCTTCCAGTTCCGGCAGCGCATTTATCATTCATGGCAAAATCTAGAACTTTACCACTGCCGTTCATCAGGATTACCTTGCTATCCTGACCACCGATATCAATTACTGTCCTTACCGAAGGATCAAGAAAATATGCTCCCCGCCCATGGCAGGTTATCTCTGTGATTCTTTTATCGGCAAAGTCAATACTGACCCGGCCGTAACCGGTAGCTACAATATATTCAAGCTCGGATCTATTTAAACCGGATTCATCGAGGGTCTTTTGCAGCGCTTTTTCCGCTGCCTTGATACTGTTAGCTCCTGTAGGTATAATCACGGCACTGAGCACTTTATCCTGTTCTAAAATGACTACTTCAGCGGTCAGTGAGCCCACATCTATTCCAGCAACTGCCATGATTAACCCCTCCATAGATCTAATTCTTTACTGTGGCAAAAAACTGTCAATCGCTTTCCAGAGCTGATCCCGACCATTTCCAGTTTTGGCTGAAAAAGGTAGCAGCTGCTCTTCTTCAAATAAAGCCAGTTCAGTTTTAATAAGCCGGATTTGACGGGCCAGGGCTCCCCGGGAAAGCTTATCGGACTTAGTCATCACGGTTACCCTGGGTATGCTGTGCATGCGCAGCCACCCGGCCATTAATTTATCATCTTCCGTCGGTTCATGGCGGCAATCGATGAGGTGCACACAGCCGTAAAGGTTGCTCCTTGCTTCAAGATATTCTTCAATAATAGGCGCCCACCGCTGCCGCTCTTTCTTCGATACTTTAGCATAGCCGTAACCAGGTAGATCTACAAAGCATATTTTAGCGTTAATCAGATAAAAATAAAGACCCCTGGTTTTTCCAGGTGTAGAGCTGGTTCGAGCCATATTTTTTCGGTTTATAAGCTGATTAATTAAAGATGATTTGCCCACATTTGAACGACCCAGGAAGGATATCTCCGGCATATCCCCCTCCGGGAAATCTCTAACATTGTAAGCAGCAGCCTTCAGCTCAACCTGCTTGATTTTCACTTTTCCACCTTTTTTCTTTTAATGACGGATCGATGAATCCCGATTTTCTTCCGGCAGGTTCAGATCCTCTTTGCCAAGGCTTTTTTTCGCAAGATCACTTTTTATCCCTTCAACCTTTTCAGTCAGGGCCATTTCTAACACTTCGTCCATATGCTCAACTAATTTAACCTCGACTTTACGCTTAACATTGATCGGAATATCAGTTAAATCCCTCCGGTTTTCTGCCGGCATAAGCATATATTTAATACCGGCCCGGTGAGCTGCAAGCATTTTTTCTTTTACTCCTCCAACTGGCAAAACCCTGCCTCGCAGGGTGATTTCACCGGTCATAGTCACATCATTCCTGATTGGAATTCGGGTAAAAGCCGAAGCAAGAGCACTGGCCATTGCAATACCGGCTGAAGGTCCATCCTTAGGGATCGCTCCTTCGGGCACATGGATATGAATATCTACTTCTTCATAAAAATTTTCTCCTAAACCGAGCTCATCGGCTCTTGAGCGAATGTAGCTCATCGCAGCCTTGGCCGATTCCTGCATAACTTCTCCCAGTTTGCCGGTCAGGGTCATTTTACCCTTGCCCTTCATCAAGGTTACTTCAATCGAAAGCAGATCGCCTCCGCTTTCAGTCCAGGCCAACCCCGTAGCCACTCCGATTTCATTTTTCTTTTCTGCTACCCCATAACGATAGCGCGGGATACCTAAATATTTTTGGAGGTTGTTATTGGTCAGCCTGATCCTTTTTTTATGATCTTTTACTACTTCTTTTGCCACTTTACGGCAAATAGCAGAAATATTCCGCTCCAAGTTGCGCACCCCTGCTTCCCTGGTATATTCACGGATAATCCGTCGGACCGAACCTTCAGAAAGCTTAAGGTTGCTGTCTTTTAAGCCATTTTCCCTCAGCTGTTTCGGAATCAAGTACTGGCGGGCTATCTCCACCTTGTCCTCCTCTGTATATCCGGGAATATGGATCAGTTCCATCCGGTCCAGCAAGGGTTGCGGAATATTAAAAGAAGTATTGCCCGTTGTTATAAACATAACTTGAGAAAGATCAAAGGGTAATTCAATATAATGATCACTGAAAGTGCTGTTTTGTTCCGGATCAAGCACTTCCAGCAAGGCCGAAGAAGGATCTCCTCTAAAATCAGTTGACATCTTGTCTATCTCATCCATTAAAAAAACCGGATTCTTTGATTTAGCCTCATGCATACCCCGGATGATTCTGCCCGGCAAAGCTCCTATATAGGTGCGGCGATGTCCTCTAACCTCTGCTTCGTCACGCACTCCTCCCAGAGAAATACGCACAAAGTTGCGTTCCAAAGCCCTGGCGACAGATTTAGCCAGTGAAGTCTTGCCTACGCCGGGAGGGCCGATTAAGCACAGGATTGGCCCTTTCAGTTTTTTGGCCAGCTGGCGAACGGCCAGGTATTCAATGATCCTTTCTTTAACCTTTTGAAGGCCATAATGATCTTCATCAAGAATTTGTTCAGCCCCGTCAAGATCAAGGCGATCCTTGGTTTCTTTAGACCAGGGCAATTCAAGAAGCCAATCTAAATAAGTCCTAATTACAATACCTTCCGCGGCAGCTGGAGGCATTTTTTCAAGACGACCTACTTCCTTAAGGGCCTTTTCCTCGACTTCCTCTGATAATTTGGCTTCGGCAATTTTCTCGCGGTATTCTTCAGCTTCAGCCCCTCTTTCATCTTTCTCGCCCAGTTCATTCTGAATAGCCTTCATTTGTTCTCGCAAATAATATTCCTTCTGAGTCTTTTCCATCTGCTTGCGAACCCTAAAATTGATCTTTTGTTCTATTTCCTGGATCTCAATTTCATTGCTCAAGATTTCATTCAATTTTTCCAGGCGATCCTTTAAATCTATGGCCTCAAGCAGCTTTTGCCTGCGATCAATATTGGTACTCAGGTGAGAAGCAACAACATCTGCAAAGCGGCCCGGTTCATCTAGATCTGATACAGTAGAAAGAGTTTCCGGTGGAACCTTACGGTTTACTTTGGTGTACCTTTCAAACTGGTGGAGAACACTCCTCATCAGGGCTTCTATTTCAGGGTTTTTCTCCGCTTCATCATAAATAACTTCAGCATCTGCTTCGAAAAAAAGTTCTTCAGTATATAGTTTGTTGATTCTCGCCCTGTTTAAACCTTCCACTAAAACGCGGATAGTTCCGCCCGGCAGTTTAATCATCTGCTTTACCTCGGCCAGAGTACCTACATGATGAAGATCTTTTTCTTCTGGTTCAGAGATCTTAGCTTCTTTTTGGGTAATCAAAATAATCCGGTTATCATTGATCATCGATCGTTCCAGGGCTGAAATTGATCTTTCCCGCCCTACATCAAGATGTAAGACCATGCTCGGAAAGACCAGCACCCCTCTTAATGGCAGCACCGGCAATCTATCCGGCCCCTTATCTTTATTTGACATAATAAAACCACCTTCAGCAATAAAAAGTTAAAGCGAGAAGCCACGGTTATAAACTATTTGCCTCCCGCTTTATAGTTCCTTTTAATGGCCCGGAACAATAACTGTTCCGGTTAGGGTTAACCTTTATATTTCTTTTTGAGGTTAAGCTGACTCCTCTTTTTTCTTCCTTTTTTCTGTAGTAACCAGGATTGGGGCATCACCATTTAAGACTGCTTCCCTGGTTATGATGCACCGTTCGATATCATCTCTGGAAGGCAATTCATACATTACATTGAGTAAAGTTTCTTCCAGGATAGCCCGGAGGCCCCTGGCACCGGTATTTCTATTCATAGCCTCTTCAGCTATTGCCCGCAGGCTGTTCTCTTTAAATTCTAAAGTTATCCCGTCTAACTCAAAGATTTTCTGATACTGCTTGATCAAGGCATTACGTGGTTCTGTCAATATACGCACAAATGACTCTGTATCAAGCGGATCAAGGGTAGCAACAACTGGAATACGCCCCACAAATTCAGGGATTAAACCGTATTTAAGGAGATCCTGGGGAAGAATTTGCTTTAAAACTGCGCCCAGGTTTTTATCACTGGGAGTCATTACTTCAGCCCCAAATCCAATCCCTTTATTACCAACCCGGTTTTGAATGATCTTCTCCAACCCGTCGAACGCTCCACCACAGATAAACAATATATCGGTGGTATCAATCTGCATAAATTCCTGGTGGGGATGCTTTCTGCCACCCTGAGGCGGCACACTGGCCACTGTCCCTTCCAGGATTTTCAGCAGTGCCTGTTGAACACCTTCTCCGGATACATCGCGGGTTATAGAAGGATTATCAGTTTTACGGGCCACTTTATCAATTTCATCGATATAGACAATCCCTTTTTCCGCTTTTTCCAGGTCATAGTCAGCCGCCTGGATAAGTTTTAACAGGATGTTCTCCACATCTTCCCCCACATAACCTGCTTCTGTAAGAGAGGTAGCATCGGCGATGGCAAAAGGTACATTTAAAATCCGGGCCAGGGTTTGGGCCAGCAAAGTTTTTCCTACTCCAGTCGGCCCAATCAAAACGATATTACTCTTCTGCAGTTCCACATCTTCCACTTTCTGGCTGGAGTTGACCCGTTTGTAGTGATTATAAACCGCCACGGCAAGGCTTTTTTTAGCAGAGTCCTGGCCAATCACATACTGATCGAGAACTTCGTTTATGTCCTGCGGTTTAGGAAGCTCAACAAAGCTTAGATCTGTCTCTTCGCCTATTTCTTCCTCTATAATTTCATTACACAACTCGATACACTCATCACAAATATAAACACCCGGTCCGGCTACAAGCTTACGAACTTGATCCTGGGTCTTTCCACAAAATGAGCATTTAAGCTGTCCTTTTTCCTCACTGAATTTAAACATCGGGAGAAATCACCTCATCTCCACCTTTAGAATAGTGTTTCTAGCTTCTGTCAACCAAAATATCGTCAATAAGCCCATACTTCTTCGAATCCTCTGCCGACATGAAGAAATCCCGGTCGGTATCTTTAGAAATTGTTTCTTCCGGCTGCCCGGTATGATGAGAAAGGATAATATTTAAAGTTTCCCTTATCTTAAGAATTTCCCGGGCATGAATATCAATATCAACAGCCTGCCCCTGAGCTCCGCCGGCTGGCTGGTGCAGCATAATCCTGGAATGGGGCAGAGCAAACCGCTTGCCCTTTTCGCCCGCTGCCAGTAAAATAGCGCCAAAACTGGCCGCTAACCCAACGCAAATTGTCGAGATATTAGGCTTTACATATATCATTGTATCATATATTGCCATCCCGGCATAAACTGAACCGCCGGGGGAGTTAATGTACAAACTAATATCTTTTTTGGGATCCTCGGATTCCAAAAAAAGCATCTGGGCTACAACCAGGTTGGCCACATTATCATCTATGGCACTGCCAAGAAAAATAATCCGGTCTTTGAGCAAGCGTGAATAGATATCATAGGCTCTTTCGCCTCTACTGGTTTGTTCAACCACCATTGGTACTAATACGCTCATTATCTAAATCCTCCTCATTAAATCAATCGGTACTATATTATCACATTTTGCTAATCTTCGGTCTTGTTATTATCTGCCTCTGAACTGTTTGAGCTATCAGGGGTATCGCTTTCCGCTTTTTCGCCCGCTTTATCTTCAGTTTCCGGATTTTCTCCGCCGGTTTCACCCTTTTTATCTGAAGGCTCTACCATTTTAATAGTGGCATTTTCAACAAGCAAATCAACCGCTTTGCGAATTCTCATTTCTTCGCGGATTGAGGGCAAACGGCCCTGTTTTTCAAGAATACCTTTAATCCGATCTTTTTGATCATTATAGCTTTCCGCTATTTCAGTAATCTTAGCATCTAATTCACTGTCATCAACCGTAAATCCTTCATTTTTGGCAATAGCGTCCAGGACCAGGTTAGCTTTAGTCCTTTTCTCCGCTTCCGGGCGGTTCTGTTCCCGAAGTTCTTCTTTTGTCTTGCCGGATAGCTCAAGAAACTGATCCAAACCCAGGCCCTGCTGGCGAAGATAATTCTCCATATCGCCGATCATCCGGTCAATCTGACGCTCTACAAGAACTTCCGGCAACACTACATTGGAATCACCGGTAATCTTTTCAATTAAGGACTCCTCAAGTTTAGTTTTCGACTGTTCTTCAGCATTATTAAGCATTTTTTCCTTTAAATCGGTTTTCATTTCATCTAAGGTTTCAAATTCACTAACTTCTTTAACAAAGTCATCATTTAATTCAGGCAGCTGCTTTTCCTTGATCTCTTTCATTTTAACCTGGAATACAGCTTCTTTTCCAGCCAGTTCTTCATTGCGATAATCTTCCGGGAAAGTAACAACAACTTCTTTTTCTTCTCCCGGCTTTACTCCAACAAGCTGCTCTTCAAAACCGGGTACAAAAGAACGTGAACCCAACTCCAGGGAATGATCTTCTGCTTCTCCTCCTTCAAAAGCTTCTCCGTCAACAAAACCTTTAAAATCTATAGTTACCAGATCCCCCTCCCGGGCCGGTTCATCTTCCCGGGGCACCAGGCGGGCATTTTGCTCACGCAGCATGTAGATATGGTGATCTACCTGCAAATCGTCAACTTCTACCTTTTCCTGTTCAGCCTGCAGCCCCCTGTATTCACCCAGTTCTACTTCAGGCAGTACCTCGACCACGGCATTAAACAACAGGGGCTTTCCTTCTTCCACCTGAACCAGTTCAAACTCAGGCTGGTTTATAGGATCGATAGCGGCTTCCTCCAGGGCTTTTTCATACGCAGGCGGGACCAGTTCTTCTAAGGCTTCTTCATGCAAAACTTCGGGCCCAAAACGCGATTCTAACACCCGGCGCGGTACTTTACCCTTGCGGAAACCCGGTAAATTAACTTTTTTTACAACTTTACGGTAAGCTTTGGCCAGAGCGGTATCCACCTCTGGTGCAGCAACTTCTACTTCCAGCTTAACCTTACTGTCTTCTATTTTTTCAAAGCGGTTTAACATCTTTTACTCATCTCCTTACGATCCAATTCCTTTCTATTCTATATTTACTGTATTGATCTATATCTTAACACATTTTAACAACCAGGACATAATTATAATGAACAATAAAAACGCCTTATGCTCAGGCGTTAAAAGCAAGTATAATATTACCATAGAAAAAAACTACTTACAATAAGAACTGCCAAAAATATCAATATTGGTTTAGCCAGGCAATAAGTGAAGAATTGAAATCCCCCCCTGATCAGCATGGTAAAACATAATATGTGAAAAAAACATCTAAAATAAGAGCAGTAAATCTTGCCTATTATCTCAATATATTATACAATAAATAACGAATGAGGATTCATTCATTATAATTGCACTCCACACGGAGGGTTTATGGCTAAACGAAGTGGTGAAAAACATCAAATCATTCTGGATGCAGCAGTAAAGACTTTTTCCCGCACCGGATACCACCGCACCCGCGTTTCAGATATTGCCCGCGAAGCAGGTGTGGCAGACGGTACTGTCTATATTTACTTCGATAATAAAGAGGATATTCTAATATCGCTTTTTCAAAATATAATGAGCATCTTTGTTGAAGAATTAAAAACTGAGCTTATCCATCGCAAAGACGCCAACGATAAGCTGGATGCGATCATTGATTATCATTTAAGAACCCTGAGCAGCAAGCCAGAACAGGCCAGGGTCACTCAAATCGAATTAAGGCAAATTGATAAAAATATCAATGAAGGAATATCCAAACCGCTTTTGAGTTATTTCCAGCTCATTGAGGAGGTGATTGAAGAAGGCAAAAATCAAGCCCTGTACAGGCAGGAACTCGATACCAGGACCGCTCGAAAAGTGATCTTTGGTGCCATAGACGAGGTGGTTACCTGCTGGATTATGTCCAGCAAACCATACCAGCTTGCCGATCTAAAAAAACCAGTATACGAAATGCTGGTTAAAGGGCTGCAGTGATCAAATAAAGCCAACTTCTATTTTCAGGCATACCAAGTTAATCCAAGATGATGAAGGAGGTATTTAGATGGCCTTGAAAGAAATAAAAAAGGCTGCTGTTCTCGGCGCCGGAGTTATGGGCGCCACTATCGCCGCTCACCTGGCCAATGTAGGCATTCCGGTATTATTGCTCGATATTGTTCCCCGTGCACTGACCCCGGAAGAAGAAAAGAAGGGGCTAACCCTGGAAAGTCCTGAAGTCCGGAATCGCCTGGCAAATAATGGGAAGAGCGAGTTGCTCAAGCAAAAACTGAACCCCCTGTACCGTAAATCCTACATCGGCCGGATTTCAACCGGCAATTTCGAAGACGACATCGACAAGCTCAAAGACGTAGACTGGGTAATTGAAGTTATCGTGGAAAATATGGATATTAAGAAAAAAATGTTTAAACAGGTGGAAGAAAACTGGGTAGAAGGGACAATCGTCTCCTCCAACACTTCCGGCCTTTCCATTAATGAAATGGTTGAAGATAATTCTCAACAGTTCCGCAAGCATTTTCTGGGAACCCACTTTTTCAACCCACCGCGCTACATGAAACTGCTGGAGCTAATCCCATGTGAAGAGACATCACAAGAAGTCCTCTATTACATGCACCGCTTTTGCGAAAGGGTCCTCGGCAAAGGTGTAGTATATGCCAAGGATACCCCCAACTTTATCGCCAACCGCATCGGCACCTATGCCATGATGTACACGATTAAGCTGATGCAGGAAGAGAATATGAGCATCGAAGAAATCGACACCATTACCGGCCCACCAATGGGCCACCCCAAGAGCGCTTCTTTCCGGACCCTCGACATGGTCGGCGTCGATACCTTCTACCATGTATCAAACACGGTCTACAACCAGTCGGACGACCCGGAAGAAAAAGAAGTCTTTAAGATACCCGACCTGCTGCAAAAAATGGTTGACCAGAAGATGCTTGGCGAAAAATCAAACCAGGGTTTCTACAAAAAAGTCAAAGGTAAAAGCGGTTCTGAAATTTTAGCCCTGGACTATAATAAATTTGATTACCGGCCCAAAGAAAAACCGCGCTTTGATATCCTTTCTAAAACCAAGCAGGCCGGCCTTGAAGAAGGCTACAAAATACTGGTCGAATCCGATGACCAGGCCGGCAAATTTGCCTGGAATTTAACCAGGAAGCTTCTCATCTACACCGCCAGGCAGATCCCCGAAATAGCCGACGACATCGTCAACGTTGACCGGGCCATGCGCTGGGGTTTCAACTGGAAACTGGGCCCCTTCGAAACATGGGATACAATCGGGGTTAAAGAAAGCGTCGAGCGGATGAAACGCGAAGGTGAAGAAATTCCGGCCAGTGTGGAAGAAATGCTTGGAAAAGGCTTTGAAAGCTTCTACCGGGAAGATGAACACGGAGCCCTCTATTTCTATGATTTCGATACCAAGGATTACAAAGCGCTCCCCGTTAGCCCCGAGCTAATCATCCTGCCCGCTCTGAAAAAGCAAAACAAGCTGATCAAGGGCAACGATGACGGCAGCCTGGTTGACCTCGGTGAGGGGATCTGCTGCCTGGAACAGCACAGCCCACGGCAGGCTTTATCGCCTCAGTTCTGGGAATTTATCCACGAAGCGGTGGAAGAAGCCGAGAATAATTATGTGGGTATGGTTGTCGCCAATCAGGAAACCAATTTCTGCGTCGGAGCAAACGTAGCCCTGATGCTGATGGCGGCCCAATCAGGCGACTGGGACATGATCGACCAGACTGCCAGGAGGCTGCAGGATGGCCTGATGGCCATGAAATATGCTTCTATACCCGTTGTCACCGCCCCGCATCAGATGACCCTGGGCGGCGGACTGGAAGTAGCCCTGCACGGCGACCGCATGCATGCAGCCGCTGAAACTTATATGGGTTTAGTGGAGGTAGGCATGGGCTTACTGCCAGGTGGCGGCGGAAACAAGGAATATTTAATTCGATTCACTGAAGGCCTGAAAGAAGGAGTCAAGGTCGACCGCCTGCCCTTCGTCCAAAAAGCCTTTGAAGCGATTGCTATGGCCACGGTGGCCACCAGCGCCGCTCATGCAAAAGAGCTCGGTTTTATGAGACCGGCAGATAAAATAACGATTAACCAGGACCATTTAATCCATGATGCCAAAAATAGCGCCCTGGCCATGCACCTGGAAGGTTACGAACCCCCCGAACCCAAAATGATCCAGGTCCTCGGCGAATACGGAGTAGCCACTTTTAAGGTTGGTGTTCAGAACATGCTCTGGGGCGGCTATATAACCGAGCATGAGCAAAAAATCGCCAACGAAATTGCCTTCGTTCTCTGTGGAGGAAATATTAAGCCCCATTCGCTTGTCAGTGAACAATATCTGCTTGATCTTGAAAGAGAAGCATTCCTGCGCCTGCTCGGAGAGGAAAAAACCCAGGAACGAATTAACCATTTTCTGAGCACAGGCAAGCCTTTACGAAATTAAAAGAGGAGGTTAGTAATATGAAAGAAGCTGTTATCGTTTCCATCGTCAGGACAGCTATTGGCAGGGCGCCGCGAGGCACACTGCGGAGCACCCGGCCTGAATATATGGGCGCTACGGCTGTTACAGAAGCAATTAACCGGGCCGTGGGCCTGGATAAAGCAGAAATAGAAGATGTCATTCTTGGCTGCTCTTTTCCGGAAGCTGAACAGGGTATGAACTTAGGCCGGATTGTAGCCCTCCAGGCCGGGCTTCCCGACACAGTGCCCGGTCAGACCATAAACCGCTTCTGTTCCTCCGGCTTGCAGTCAATTGCCATGGCTGCTGAAAGAATCATGTGCGGTTTTGCCGATGTTATTGTAGCCGGCGGGGTAGAGAGTATGAGCATGGTGCCACTGGGCGGAAATAAGCTGGCGCCGAGCCCGCAGCTGGTTGAAGATCATATCGAAACTTACACACCCATGGGCATTACCGCCGAGTTTGTTGCCCAGCGCTTTAATATCTCAAGGGAAGATCAGGACCACTTCGGCCTGAAAAGTCACCAGAAGGCAGCAGCAGCCACTAAAGAAGGGCGCTTTAAAGACGAAATCATACCCCTTAAAATTGTTGAACGTGAAGTTGATGCCGACAACAAGATTGTCGAAAAAGAAAAGACCTTTGAAGTGGACGAAGGAATTCGACCGGAGACCAGTCTGGAAGCGCTTTCCAAACTGCGCCCGGCTTTTCATGCCAAAGGGACTGTAACCGCAGGCAACTCTTCTCAGACCAGCGATGGCGCAGCGGCAACTGTAGTAATGTCAGCAGAAAAAGCTCAGGCCCTGGGCTTAAAACCAATCGCTGTATTCCGGGGATTCAGCGTGGCCGGCTGTCCGCCTGAAATTATGGGGATCGGCCCTGCTGTTGCTATTCCAAAATTAATGGAGCAAACTGGGATGAAAATCGAAGACATTGATTTAGTCGAGCTAAATGAAGCTTTCGCTTCCCAGGCCCTCTACTGCATCCGCGAACTGGGTCTTGATGAAAACAACGTCAATGTTAACGGCGGAGCTATTGCCCTCGGACACCCGCTGGGGTGTACCGGAACCAAACTATCCGCCACCCTGCTGCATGAAATGAGCAGGCGCGGATCCCGTTACGGTGTTGTCTCTATGTGCATTGGCGGCGGCATGGGAGCAGCCGGACTGTTTGAACGAACCTAAAATCGCCATCAATTAAACATGCCGGTTTAATCTATTTTATTAGTTAGCTGGGAAAAAGGGCACTGTGCTTAATCAGATCAGGTTTTTATGTTATGATTATAGTACAGTGTCACTTTTTATTTTAACAGTATTAAAATTAAAGGATGCTTAATAAACTCTTTAAAATTCCGAGCACTGCAGAATTTTTTATAGATTAACTGCTTAGCCTGCTTGAAGATTACTGCACTTGCTGATCCTTTAGGCTGAAGCTGCACCGGTTTAGTTTTAAACCTTTTGCCCGGGCCTGCGCTTTTGAAAAGCTTATCTTAAGCTTTCGCTCGGTGGCCGGTTTCTTAACGGCCAAACCGCTCCAGACTTCGCTTCACCGGCATTTTGATGCCTGCCCTTCATGCTCGCTTCAACTTTATTAAGCAGGCTTCAGCAGGATTAAACGACGCCGGTTCAGTAGTTACTTTAAAGATAATAAATGACAGGCCAGCTTGCTTTATATTAACCCGGCAAGTCTAAAAAGAAAACTTGCTAAGGAGGGCACAATGACACCTTTTAAGGAACTGCAAAACCGGATTAACAAACTACAGTCTGCCATGCAAAAAAACGCTATGGGCGCAGCATTAATAGTCGAGCGGGCAAACTTGTTCTATTTTAGCGGCACCGGCCAAAATGGCCATCTTTTTGTTCCAGCCGAAGGCGAACCGGTACTGGTCGTAAAGAAATCTTTAACCCGGGCCCAGCAGGAAAGCGCCCTGGATCATATTATCCCCTTCTTGGGCTGGGAAACACTGGTAAATTTAATTAAAGAAAATATTAACCCTTCAGCACCGATTGGCCTTGAAATGGATGTCTTACCGGCAAACCTGTATTTCCGCTACCAGGAAAAAATGCCAAATTACCGGCTGGTTGATATCTCAAACATCATCCGTCAAATCCGGTCCATCAAATCTGATTATGAAATCGGCCAGATGAAAGAAGCGGCCTTGATCAGCAAATCTGTTTTTAATCATGCCCGGGACATTATCAAGGAAGGAATGGCTGAAGTGGAATTGGCCGGACATCTTGAATTTCATGCCCGCACCCTGGGGCACCAGGGTGCAGTCCGGATGCGCGGCTTTAACCAGGAGCTGTACTATGGCCACATCCTAACCGGTGAAAATGCCGCCATCATTTCATTTTTCGATGGCCCCACCGGGGGCACCGGGCTCAATCCTTCTTTCCCCCAGGGCGCCGGAGCGATGGCAATCAGAAAAAATGAGCCGATTCTGATCGACTTCGTCAGCGTCCTGAGAGGTTACATGGTTGATCAAACCCGTATTTTCTGTCTGGGTTCACCTCCCCTGCACCTGCTTGAAGCCCACCGTCAGGCCATAGGCATCAAAAAAACTCTGGCTGAAACAGGAAAACCGGGGATTAAATGCAGCGATCTCTTTGCTAAAGCCTCGGAAATGGCCATTAAAGCAGGCCTGGCCAACCATTTTATGGGTTATGTAGAAAAAGTCAATTTCATCGGCCACGGTGTTGGCATCGAGCTGGATGAACTGCCGGTAATCGCGCCCGGATATGATCAACCTTTAGTTGAAGGAATGGTTTTTGCTTTAGAACCTAAATTTATATTTCCTTCCGAGGGAACCGTTGGTATTGAGGATACCTTTTTAGTAGGTCCTGATGGCCTGATCCAGCTGACAGAATTTGACGATGAAATGCAGGAACTATAAAAAAACAAAAAAACAGCATCCTCTGCCCACATTTTAGATAAAAGTAAAACAGCGGATGCTTATTTTTGTATTAGCAGATAGAGCCGACCGGCTCTTTTTTTAATACTATCAGCCGCCTCCAGGCACGCAGCCGGACATCACAAGCAGGCTAAAAATTGCCAGGGCTACAATTGCAACTGTTATATAGCGCATTAATACACCTCTTTCAAATTATTTATATTATTAATAACACAACTAAGTACGATTAGCAATATTAATAATTACAAAATGTGTAAAAGCTTTTGCATTTTTTCACAGATCATTATTAAAGCCAGGATATTATGCAAATCAGATTATGTTAACCTGACAAACATTAAATTATTTTTTTTGTATTAAAATCAGCATTTATAAAAAGCAAATACCTGTTCTGTCAACAGTATACACAGAGTTATCCACAGGAACAGGCCGATTTCACCGTCTCAAGATCAACTTATCCACACAATCCGCATTAAGTAACCATAATATTAAACCTTTTTTTGCCAGATAAAGTGGCATAATAATTGATTGCAGGCCCATTTTTTTTACTATATTTTTAAAACGCTTGCTACTGCTCAACCTATTGTCCTTGTTGAATGATAAGCAGCACCATGGGGCCATTCCGAACGTCCTTTAAAGCGCAGTTTTAAGGCCGAAGGGAAGACGGTGGAACCGTCCCCTGTGGATTGAAAATAGCTGTTTCGACAATCATTACAATTCAAAACCGCAAAGCTAAATTTATAAAAATATGCATATTAAAAAAGGGAAAATGGATTAATTAGCGAATATGACTTAATGGATAATTACCATTACTTTATTAAGGAGGCATCAGCATGGAAATCAAGGTAAATGATGATTGCAGCGCATGCGGTATTTGTGAGGATATTTGTCCCGATGTTTTTGAATTAGGAGATGAAAAAGCAGAAGTAAAAGTTAACCCAGTGCCTGCAGAACATGAAGATAGTGTCCGTGAAGCAGCTGAAGAATGTCCCACCGAGTCCATAGAGATCTCCTGAAAAAACTAACATCAACCTTGAACAAAACCCGCCTTAAAGCGGGTTTTGTTTTTTAATTTTAACGACACAGCCTCTGCTGTCATGACCCCGTGGAGCCTGCTGAAGAAAACTGAAGCGAGCACATTCTTATTCAGCAGGCAACCGCAGCTAAATATGTCTAATTTGATACTCTTAATTAACCAAAATGCCAGCGAAAATGTTCAGCTGCAATCTCTTAAAACATAGATGAAGGAGTTTTTTTCTACATTGCCGAATTAGATAATAAAGAAATTCTGCAATGCACGGAGGGAAAAGCTTGAAGCTGGAAAAACTTATTAAAACCCTGCCCATTTTAGAAGAAAGATCCTGCTCCAGGGCAAGCGCAGCTGAAGAGATCCGGGGGCTGGCTTATCACTCGGGTCAGGTTGAAGAAGGATTTTTATTTGTTTGCCTCAAAGGATATAAAACTGATGGCCACCTTTATTTAGGACAGGCTTTATCAAATGGAGCAGCTGCCGCCGTGGTCGAAGAGATCAGGGAAGAAATCAATATACCTCAGTATCGTGTAGACGACAGCAGGGCAGCCCTGGCAGCCCTGGCCAATCGCTTTTATGATTATCCTTCCTCAAAACTTCATGTTACCGGAGTAACTGCCACCAATGGCAAAACTTCCACCACCTATATGCTCCATGCTATCTATGAAGAAGCTGGCTTTAATACCGGCCTGGTCGGTACAGTGATTGTTAAAACCGGCAGTGAGATCAGGCCGGCAGAACTGACAACGCCAGAATCTTTGGACCTGCACCGTTTTTTTCACCAGATGGTAGAGCAAAAAGTCTCCCACGCGGTGATGGAAGCGTCTTCATCAGGGCTGGAATTAAAAAGGGTAGGTCATATTGATTTCGATACCGTCGTTCTTAATAACATCAGCCGTGAACACATCGACCTGCACGGATCTTTTGAATCCTACTTCAAAGCCAAGGCAGGATTAATACGCAGGGCCAAAAAAGGCAGCTGGGCTGTATTAAACCTGGACTGCCCTTACAGCGCTTCGTTGAAAAATGAAACCGCAGCCCAGGTATTGACCTACGGCCTGAAGAACAGGGAAGCGGACTTACTGGTAAGCGAACTCGATTTAAGCACCGGGAGAGCCCGGTTCAAAGTTGAGGTGCTAAAGAAAGAACCGGCAGCGATATTTGCCGATTATCCTGACTCCTTCCAGGTGGAACTCTCGGTTCTTGGCTTACACAGCGTTTATAATGCCATGGCAGCAATCCTGGCTGCCCTGCTGCAAAAAATTCCTTTATCCGTGATCCAGAAAGCCTTAAAAGATTTCCGCGGGGTGGAAAGACGATTCGAACTCATCTTTGAAGATGATATCAAGGTTATTGATGATCATTTTGCCAATTACGGCAATATCAACGTTACCCTGGAAACCCTGCAAATGATGGACTACAATAACCTGCATCTGATCTATGCTATCAGGGGCGGAAGAGGAGTAACCGTCAACCGGGAAAATGCCAAAGGAATTGCTGAGTGGGCCCCCGGACTGGGTTTGAATAAAGTTATCGCCACAATCAGCCGTTCTCATACCGATGAAAAAGATCTAGTTGCTGAAGAAGAACAAGCCGTTTTTAAAGAAGTTATGGAAAAAGCGGGGCTTGATGTGGAAATATATGAAGAGCTGCCCGATGCCATCGCCCGGGGCCTGGAAAATGCCGCCCCGGGGGATGTGATCCTGCTGGCCGGATGCCAGGGCATGGATTACGGCGCTTCGGTTTGCCTGGAGCAAATCCACCACCTGAAACCACACCTTGATAAAGCAAAAGTCTTTGCCGCCCTGAAAAACAGGGTGGCGGGTGTTTAATTCACTTATGCAGCTTCAGGAATAATCTGCCCAAAGCCCCTCTGGTTTAAGCTTCTTTTATCTCAACTCCGCCCATAATCGCACGGGCCTGGATCCGAACAATTTTGCTGCTGTCTTCCATAACATTGCTTTCAATTTTTCGTCCACCGATCAGACCGCCGTCTTCATAATCCTTAAAAGTTACCCCGCCAAGGACGGCATTACCGTCATATACTACAGCCAGGCCGCGCGGTATCTTTACCTCGATTCCGCCCATAATCGCAGTTAAATCGATAACCGTTTCGCCTTCCGCAATCTCGGCCGATCTCAAGTCCATCTCAATCCCGCCCATGAAAGCAAAATAACTTCCACTTCCGAGTTTCCAGGGTTCAGAACCGCCAACGTTGGCGCCGCCCATAAAGGCAAAGCGACCACCCCTGGCCGAGCTAAAAGCCCGGCCGCGCAAAAGGTTTAACCCTATCAATATCAGGATTAAGGGCCAGAGCAAATTCCAAAAGATACTGGTATCCACATAAAACAGATCCAGATTACGGCCAAGAAAAATCACTCCGACCGCTACTGCTATCAGGCCGGTTACAAACTGGCCCCAGGAGAAAAAGACTTTCTGTTCGCCTTCAGCAGAAGCAGACCCAAAAGAAGCAAATATCCAGTTTAAACCGAGCACCACTGGTATGGCCGGCCAGAGGCGGATAATCTGCCTAACATCGATCTCAATCCCTTCGACCAGGTTGTTTAAGAGCAAAATTACACCGATAACTAAAATAACTAAGCCCAGAAAAAATCTACCGCTGACAAAACGCATTTTATAAGCCTCCAAACTATTATTATCTACACATGATAAATATCTAAGCAGTGCAGCGATAAGTGATCATCTAAGCAGTGCCTGCAAAGACAGATTAATTGTCATCTTTAAAAATCTAAGTTCCAGCAGAATAAGCTATAAATTCGTCTGCCTGGCACGGCGTTTTTTGAAATAGGCTATACTTCATCGTAGTGATATCCAAATTATAGCATATTTATAGTTTAATTACCCCATTTTTATCAAAATATCCATAAAGGTTACTACACAACCTGTGCTTTCATGATCCAGTAATGCCCGCTGAAGAAAGTTGAAAAGAGCACAGTTTTCTTCAGCAGGCAACCGCAATTAAATATAGCCAGGTTGATACCTGTAAAATATTGGTTGCTACTGAGCCTGATATCCTTGTTGAATGATAAGCATCGCCATGGGGACAGTTCGAACGCCCCGTAAAGCTTAGCTCTAAAGCCAAAGGCAAGACGGTGGAAACGCCCCCTGTGGTTTAGCGGGCTGGACATGGGAATAGCTGCAAATATTATTAAAGAGAGCCTGCAAATTAAGGTTTTTAACGTTGACTTTTCAAAAGGCGCATGCTAAAATTAACAGCGCAACAAGAAGATAGCGAAACTATGCGGTGGGTGTAGCTCAGTCGGTTAGAGCGCCAGGTTGTGGCCCTGGAGGCCGTGGGTTCGAATCCCATCACTCACCCCAGTGCTGGGGCGTGGCCAAGTGGTAAGGCACGGGATTTTGGTTCCCGCATGCGCAGGTTCGAATCCTGCCGCCCCAGCCACTTTTATACCCTTTTTTAAAAGCATATCACTGCTTCCTTTAGCAGACAACCGCAACTAAATATAGCTGATTTGAAGCCAATATATTTTATTTTTCCAGGCGCAGGCAGGTATCCCCGCCCCGAAAGCGAAACAAGCCGCTCAAACGAAACCCGGCCTCAATCCCGCAGTGCAAAGCTTCCCGGACGGTAGGCAGATAAAAAGCATCTACTTCCAGGGTCCGGTTCAGGTAGAAAAGGGCTGATTCCTTCGGTGCGGTGCGTTTTTCATTAAGGTACCGGTGCTGCAGGTATAGGACCCCTTTCGGATCGAGAGAGGTATGTATTTTTTGCAGCACTCCCTGAAGCATCTCCGGCGTCCGGTGAAATACATTTACCGCCAATACTACCTGGTAACCCCGGCCAAAACTGTCCTGGTAGAAGTCGCCGCCTACAGCTTTAATCCGCTCTTTTAGGCCGTATTCCTCAATATACGTACGGGTTACCCCGATTATTTCTGGCAGGTCAAATATAACTCCTTCAAGGCTATTATTAATATGACAAAGGGCAGCCGTATAAAGACCGTGGCTGCCGCCCAGATCAAGCACCCGGCCGGCCCGGTAAAAGCGGGGATGGGCAGCAACCAGGCCCGTAAGCCGCCTGATGCTGCCGCTGGAACGGGCATGCTGAACCATTAAACGGGTAAATGGCCCGGGATCTTTTCTGGCCTGCCCGGCTGCAGAAGGGCCTGTTGAAGGCCGCACCGGAGAGCGGGAAAGTTTTTCTTCAAGCTCCGCAGGCTGCATCAATCTCGAAAATCGTCCCTTGATTAGCTCACGGATGCTGTATGGCGAGCTGTTTTTCAAATATAATCTAGAAATAGCCGAGGGTTTGAATATTTGTACATCCGGTTTATAAACTTTATTGAGCAGCCCCATGGAAACGTAAACGTCCAGCAGGGCCCGGGTTTTCCTGCTATCATAGCCCAGCCGTCCCGAGATTTCAGCTGCAGATTTACCGGGCCCGAAAAGCTCAAATAAGTCTTTTTCCAGGGCAAACTGGATCAGATAGGCCTCTTCCGCTGCTTGAAGGGTTATAATCAGCGCTTCGCCGGTAATTCCTGCCGGGCCCATAATCCGGTCCAGCTTACCAGCGCCGCCGGTTTTATCAATTTTTTCTTTCATTTCACTTAATCCCCCCCACCTTTCATCCGGTTTACTCCCCGCAAATACTGCCACTTTAACTACAAAGCCCTGTTTAGCAACACTTAACCTGCCAGGCCGGAAAAAATACCGGTAAAGCTACCTGGCATTGATTGCCCAGGCCGACATCATAGCGCCGCACATACCGGCAGCATTACCGCCAGCCCCGGATAAAGCGCCCTTAACAGGGCCTTTTGTTGGTTTAACCTTTATTCAAGGTATACCTTAAACAGGTCCGGCCGGAAGTTAAAATCCATCTCCAGGTTTTTTACATAATCCCTGGCTCCATAAACACTCAGATCATGGTAAACAGGGACAAGCGGTGATTTTTCTTCCACTAAGTCCTGTAGTTCAAGATAAAGCTCCCGCCTTTTATCCCGGTCCATCTCCTGGACAGCCGCCTCAATCAGCTGATCTGCTTCCGCACTGGAAAACTCCACGCCCCGGCTACGGTTAAAACCGGACCCGGTCTGGATCCATGAGCTAAAAAAATCATCGGGATCCTGCCCGGTCCAGGGGCAAAAAGAAATATGGAAATCGCCCTGCTGTACTTTTTCACTATAGGCGCCCATTTCAATTGTTTCAATTTCAGCTTCTATACCCAGCTTGTTCAGCTCTGTCAGCAGGTACTGGGCTATCGAAGACATTGGCCAGCGGGCGGCCCAGCTGGAATTAACCAGGATATGCAGTTTTTCACCTTCTGCTAAATTTTCTTCCAGCAGGCGCTTTGCTTCTTCCGGATCATACTCATAGCGTGTCAATTCATCATCCAGCCAGAACCCGGCCAGCGGAGTAATCACCGCCCTGCCCGGCTCCCCGTAACCATCAAGCAGGGAGTCAACAAGTTCTTCCCGGTCCAGTAACTTAGAAATTCCTCTTCTGATTTCGGGATTATCGACCGGCGCACTTTCAGTCTGGAAAAACATATAAATAGAGGTCAGGACCTGCTGGGTTTTTAATTCAATGCCCGCTATGTTTTCCAGTTCGGGCACCTGTTCAGGAAGGATAATGCCTACGTCAACCAGGGCATCGACCTCTCCTGCCTGCAGCGCAGAAACCCTGGTAGCCTCATCAGGAATGTGGTGAAAAATAACACTGCCCACGTTCGGCTCGCCTTTCCAGTAATTCCCGTAAGCCTGGAGGAAAATTTTATCTTCACCGTAACGGTCGAATGTGTAAGGCCCTGTCCCCACAGGCGCTTCCAGTCCCGTACCATCAGCCTCAATTACTGCCGGGCTGAACATGGCGCCTGGAAAATAGCTGATCAGGACGGGAAAAGCAGGCAAAGGGCGGTTTAGTTCTATCTCCAGGATATAGGTATCTAAAACCTGCACGTTTTCCATGTATTTGTAACTGTCTGAAGTCTGCGGGTGTTCGCTCAGGCGAACGATGTTAACCCGGGCGGCTTCTGCGTCGAAATATTCACCATCATGGAAGGTCACACCTTCCCGGAGCCGGAAAGTCCAGGTTTTACCATCTTCTGAAGCGGTGATCTCTTCAGCCAGCCACGGTTCCGGCTCCAGGTCTTCATCAAGATAAACCAGCCCTTCCCAGACATTGGTACTGCCGTGTAAATAAGTCCTGTCTTCCGATCCGTAATAGAAATCACGGCCTACCCCGATGGTCAAAGGATCCTTTTGGCCTTCATCATTTTCATCCACCACAACTTCTTCTTCATCTTCCAGGCCTTCCAGGGGATCTTCCGCTTCCTCACAGCCTGATGCCCACACAAGGGCAAGCATTGCCGCAGCCGTCATTATCAGTATAAACAGGTTGCGCTTAAACATATTTTTCCTCCTCATTTAGGTTAGTGAATCGCCCTTGCCCTGCCCGGTCAGGTAAGGTGACAGGCCGTCCCGTGATTATCTGCTACCTTTTTAAATATCGGTGCTTGTTCGCTGCACACCGCTTTCTTTTCGCTGCAGCGGGGGTGAAAAGGACAACCCGTAGGGTAAGCCGAAGGATCCGGCGGCTCGCCCGGCAGGAAACGCGGTGAAAAAGAACCATCAAGGCTGGGTTCGCTTTCAAGTAAAGCCCTGGTATAAGGATGAATGGAGGCAGCCATTTCCGCAGCCGGAAAATCTTCTACGATCCTTCCGGCATACATAACCAGGACCCGCCGGCACAGGTAACGTACCGCCGGAAGGTCATGCGAAACCAGCAGGTAATGAACGCCAAATCTATCACCCAGCTCCAGGAAAAGATTTAAAAGCTGGCCCTGCAGGGACACATCAAGCCCTGAGGTAACCTCATCGCATATCAGCAGGTCAGGATTTATGATTACAGCACGGGCAATAGCCAGCCGCCTTTTTTGCCCTCCGCTGAACTCGTGAGGGAAACGTTCAAAGTGATCAGGGGACAGCCCCACCTGGCCCATTATTTCTGTAATCCTCTCCAGGCGTTCTTTCCGCTTCATCCCGGGAAAAAAATTACGCAGCGGTTCAGATAAAATCTTTTCCACTGTATGACGGGGATTAAGCGAAGCGGCAGCGTCCTGAAAAATTACCTGTACCTGCCTCCTGAAAGGCAGAAGCATTTTTTCCGGCAGATCACCGATCGCTTCATCCTTGAATCGCAAGCTGCCCGTTGTTGGCTTTTCCAAGCGTGAAATCAGGCGGGCCAAAGTGCTTTTACCTGAACCGCTTTCACCAACCAGGCCGGTATTGCCACTCCTGCTACCGGCACCACGGGCGTTTTCCAAATCCAGATCAAGGCTGACATCATAAACAGCCCGGATCTCTTCTTTATGCCACAGGCCTTTTGAAGTAAAATAGCTCTTGCCCAGGTTACGGCCGCTTAAAAAAGTCACGAGGCAGCTATCTCTCCTTTTGTAAGTATTGCGCTTTTCACCAGGTGGCAGGCCACCTGGCGGCCGGAATCCACCTCTAGCATTTCAGGAACCCTGCTGAGGCAAATACCCGCAGCTTCAGGGCAGCGGGGGTAAAAAGAGCACCCTTCAGGAAGAAGGGCCAGGTCCGGCGGGCTGCCCTGGATCGGTTTCAGGGTCCCGGGGCAAAAA
The DNA here is from genome assembly GCA_003567725.1 of Syntrophomonadaceae bacterium. Lineage (GTDB taxonomy): Bacteria > Bacillota > Dethiobacteria > DTU022 > DTU022 > B1SED10-74M. The sequence goes on from PWYU01000011.1 coordinate 41,837, forward strand.
GATGGATGGGATCGCAGAAGGGCCTGCGTATAAGGGTGTAGGGGCTGTTTAAAAACCTTCTTCAGCTGCCCCTTTTCTACGATCCTGCCGGCATAAATTACCGCCACCTGGTCAGCAACCGCCGCTGCTGCTGCCAGATCATGGGTTATGAATAAAATAGACATACAGCAATCTTCCAGGTGCTTTTTCAAGTAGTGAAGAACCTGGGCTTGCAGGGTTACGTCAAGAGAAGTAGTTGCTTCATCTGTAATCAGGATCCGGGGATGAAGGCATAAGGCCATGGCCAGGGCTGCTCTCTGGCGCATACCACCGCTTAGCTGAAAAGGAAAGCTGCGGAATACCCGCCCGGCAGGAAGGCCTAGGTCAGCCATTTTTTCCAGGGCCATTTCTTTAGCCTGGCCGTTTGGCAGACGCCGGTGGGCATTTATAGTCTCACAAATGTGTCCGCCCACAGTACGAACCGGGTTAAAAGTAGACAATGAATCTTGAAACACCAGGGCCAGTTCTTCACCCCGGACCAGGCGCATCTCTTCCTTCCCAAGCTTGAGCAGGTCCCGGTTATCAAGGATTACCTCCCCGCCGGTTATCTTTCCGGGCGGTGGGACGATGCGCAGCAGAGAAAGGGCGGTAATACTCTTTCCGGCCCCGCTTTCGCCAATTAAAGCCAGGCAGCGACCTTCTTTCATTGAAAAACTGATCCCCTTCGCCGCCCGCACCTCTCCCCGGGGAGTGGGAAATACTGTCTGTAAATCCTTTACTTCTAAAACATTGCTGCTGTTTTCCAGGACCGGACCCTCCTTGCTTGGCTGTTAGTTTTTAGGGCTGATATTTAAAATTCCAGCCTTTAATAAGCCCTGACTATTTAATTCGTTTTGCTCCTGCCACAAAAACCGGCTGTTTTCCCTTTCCGAACCCGTAGGCACGCGGCCGGGTAAACCCCTGGGGGTCAAAGACATCCCTCAACCCATCGCCCAGCAGGTTAAAGCCAAGGACAGTTACGGCAATTGCCGTGCCGGGATATAGCATCAGCTGGGGCTGGGTAACAATGTAATTTCGGGCCTCATTAATCATGGCTCCCCATTCCGGCAGGGGCGGCTGAGCCCCTAACCCAAGGAAAGAAAGGGTTGATATTGATAAAACAAGGCTTCCGAGATTCAAAGTAGCCATCACCGCTACGGGGGGTAAAACATTGGGGAGGAGATGATGCCAGATTATGCCGCCCGGGGCCGTCCCTGAAGCACGGGCCGCCAGGATAAATTCTTTTTCTTTCAAAGAGAGAACCATTCCCCGCACCACCCGGGCATACTGGACCCACGACACCAGGGCCAAAGCTATTAAGATGTTAATCAAACCCGGGCCCAGGACACCTGTAACCACCAGGGCCAGGATTAGGTTGGGAAAAGCCAGGACAATGTCTGCCATCCGCATCAATATACTGTCTACAATACCGCCCAGGTAACCGGCCGCCAGCCCTGCCGGGACTCCGATCAGGATGATGATTAACAGCACCGATAACGAGTACTGCAAGGTCATCCTCCCTCCAAAGAGCAGCCTCGACAACAAACAACGGCCCAGGGGATCGGTCCCCAGGGGATAATCATTTCCAGCAGGCTGGAGGCGCTCCGCCAGGGATACCGGAAGGGGATCGTGGGGAGACAGCAGCGGGGCTGCCATGGTCAGCACAAAAACCAGGAGAATTACTCCTAATCCGGCCAGTGACATGGGATCACGCAAAAACCTTACCGTCATCCTGTTTGCCCCTCCCCTTCTTCCATCTTTACCCGGGGATCGAGGAAGCGGTAAGAAATATCAATCAACAGGTTCAAAAATACGAAAGCCACTCCCATCAGTAAAACATAGCCCTGGATGACCGGGTAGTTCCGGTCAAAAATAGCATCCACCGCCAGCCGCCCCACACCCGGCCAGGCAAAAATCCGTTCTATGACCACGGTGCCGCCGAGCAGGTGCCCCATGGTAATCCCCAGCAGGGTAACCACAGGGATCAGGGCATTGCGCAGGGCATAGTTGCCGATAATAACAGTTTCTTTAAGACCTCTTGAACGGGCGGAGCGGATAAAGTCAAGCTGGAGTACTTCAAGCAGGTTAGCCCGCAGAAGGCGGGCATAAGTAGCCGCCAACCCAAAACCAAGGGTGATAGACGGCAACACCAGGCCGATTAAACCTTCCCCTCTTCCCATAACCGGAATCCACTGTGTCGGCACTGCAATATAGGTAATTAAAAGCAGGCCTAAATAAAAGGAAGGAATCGAAGCGCCCACCAGCGCTGTCAGGCGTCCAAGATGATCACCAAAGGTACCTCTTAGCAGGGCAGCTGCTGTCCCCAGGGGCAGGGCCAGGATGAACATCACTGCCAGGCCGCCTGCCGCCAGCTCAATTGTAGCAGGCAGGCGGCTAATTATCTCCCGGCTAACCGGTTCCCCTGTAGTAAAAGATGTACCCAGATTACCCTGTATTACACCCTGCAGCCAACTTAGGTACCGCACTGGAAGGGGTTCTCCCAACCCCAGGGCTTCCCGGGCCCGCTCCAGGTTTTCAGGAGTTACCTCTATATCGCGCCGGGAAAGCATTATTTCGGCCGGATCACCGGGGGCAATATCCATCAGGATAAAAGTAATAAAAGTAACACCCAGTAGAACAGGTATCAGGGTTAAAAACCTTTTAGCCAGGTATTTCAGCATATCTTTTCGCTGCACTCCATTCACAGTCTATAACAAAGCAGATCGCCCGTTCGTGCCATCAATAACTGAAAGCGTAACACTACAGGTCCAAAAAAAAAGGCTTCTTCGTAACACGAACTACTGTGATGTTATCACGTTTTAAAGGCTATTTCAAGAACCAGATAACTACCTGACGAATTTTGAACATTGAGGCCTCTGCACCTTTCGGGGAATTCGGCTGTAACACCGCAAGAAGTCTCTTTCTATTTCCAACCCCTTATTACCTATTTAAACCTGCTTAAAGTTTACACGAAGGCAAAGAATGGACTCAGAAACTCCACCGCGGGCCTTCGCGCGTATCTTCTACCGATACACCGGCATTCTGCAAAAGAGTGCGAATTTGATCAGCCTCACTCCACCTTTTTTCCCGGCGGCACTGTTCTCTGAGTTCAACCAGGCCTTTAACCAGTAATTCGAACCTGCGGGGCATTTCTACAGCCTGGTTAATACCGGTACCGGCAAGGACGATCATCTCCCTGAAAATCTCCCGCCCCTGGGATATAAATTCCGGGTTTTCCAGGTCAAGCTGAGCCTGCCACAGCAGCCCATCTGCCTCCAGTAACCGGGTGATCATAGCGGCCGGATCATTTTGATCAAGGGCCCGCTGGAATGCTTTTTCTATACCATGCATCCGGCTCCAAAAAGCTGAATCCCGGCTTATGGCATCATCTGAAGAGGGCTCTATGGCAATTTCCGGGCCGGTTTTTTGATCATCGGCCTCAAAATTACCAGTAAGCTGCTTAAAGTTGAGCTCTTCCCCCCTGTTAAAAACCTGTTCGGTTCCGCTGCGCCGGATCGTAACCCGGCCAATACCCGCCACGTAAGCCCGGCTGGAGGTAAAATCAATAATACAGGCCGTGTGTTCGTCAATACCAAGAATAGTGGTCCCAGCCGGCAGCTGTTCTTCCAGGGTGCGAAAACGCTTTTCTCCCATGTAACAGAAACGGGTATCATGGTTACCACCTTCGGCATTGTTCCAGTGAGGAATTACAACCAGTTTCAAACCCGTGTTGCCCAGTATATTCAACCCTTCCACCCAGTGCAGCGGTTCCCCAACCTTGTAAATCTCGTAAACAGGCAGAGTATGCGTACCGGCAGTAAGGGCGGCGGCGCTGGCCACCACCAGGCAACCTCCCCTGGCAACCATGGCGCTTAACAGGGCGGGAACAGGCGTTTTCTTCAACTGGCGTACAGCGTAAGTAGGGCTTCCGGGCCCCAGCAGCACAAAACCGGCTTCCCCCAGGAGCTGATAAGTATGTTCAGTGTCAGCATCAGGTAAAGTATCCGCTTCTTTAAAAGAAGCAACCTCCATCCTTTGCAAGACCTGGCGCTCAAAAAAATCCACTGCCCGGTGGGCTATCAAATCAACATTTTCCTGGAATCCTGCAGGAGTATCCAAAAAAAGCACTTTCTCTTCCGGCTTTATCCCGGTTAGAAGCTTTTTATGGGTTTCCACCATGGTTCCGGAAAGTTCACCGGATCCGATAAGGGCTATAGTGCCACGAATCATATAAACCATCCATTTCTGTTTGTCGATCGTAACTACTCAGGCATAGCCCGCTACGATGATGGCTATAGTGCCACGAATCATATAAGCGGCGCCATGGGGACGGTTCGAGCGTCCCGCAGCGCAGCGCAGGCCGAATGAAAGACGATGGAACCGTCCCCGTGGCTTATAAATGATAAGCTGCTTACAAAATTTATGATCCTGAAAAAATCATAGCACAACTATTTGAGGATAACAAACCCAGACCGACTCAAATTTCGTTATCTCAACATCAAGTTTATGATTATATAAGGAAAGAGTGCATAAATATTTTCCTGGTATCAGGAAATTACTTCTCTTATGATTAAATCAAGGGTCTGAGAGAGGTCAATTTCATGAGGCTGCGCCAGAGGTTTAAAGTTTTTCCCATTGTCATAAAGCACTCTAACAACAGGTCGCAAAGTAAAACCGGGATTGTTAGCAATTACCAGCCCGCTTGTATCATTACTTAAAAGGACATGGCTGCCTATCGGGTAGGCTGCAATAACAGACAGGAAATGCTGCAGAATTGTAGCATCAAACAGCTCTTCTCCGCTTGACATAAGCATTTCCACAACTTCATGGGGTTGATAAGCTTTCCGGTGTGGCCTATCTGATGTCATGGCATCGTAAACATCGGCAATACCGCATAATTGAGCCAGGGTGTTAATATTCTTGCCTGAAAGTCCTTTTGGATAGCCCTGGCCCTGGAGCCGCTCATGGTGCTGTAAAACCACAACTCCGGCACGCGCATCAAAAATATTAGTGGTACGAAAGATTTCAAAACCCTGCAGCGGATGCCCGCTAATAACTTTAAATTCATCTTCGGTCAGCTCTCCCGGTTTATTAATCAATTTATCTGGAATGGCTATCATCCCCAGATCATGAAATAGCGAACCGGCTGCTAACCATCTCAATTCCTTGGGTTTAAATTTCATTTTCTTGGCAGTCAGGGTTGCCAAAACCGCACAATTAACGCTGTGCGCAAACAGGTAATCATCTTTAGATCTGATATCTACCAGTTGTACTATAGCATCATTACTGTCGAGCAATTCATCTATAATTTTATTAACGGTATTAAGCAGATCCCTATCCTGAACATTAATACTTTTTTTTATTTTTCCTCCGGCACCTTCACTCTGAAGGTCTCTGGTAATATCCCTGATTATTAAGCGGGCTTCATAGCGGGTTTTTTTCGGTTATAGGATCATCAATCTTTATATCCGAAATCCTTTCATCCCGGACATATAGGTATTCTATTCCCGCCTGCTGCAAATAATCCAGGTAACGAGGTTTAATTTTAATCTCAGCTCTGAGCAAAATTTGCCCTGTATTACTAAAAATATCTTTGGCCAGAACCATGCCCGTTTCTACCTGCTCTATGGAAATTTTACGCACCTGCTTACCTTCTTCCCTGGTTTAGATTAAAAGCCTCAATAATAATAAAACCCCATCTGCGCATTAAAGCAGATGAGGTTAAATTCTCCGTCATACTTTAACTGGCAGCTGGCTGGCATTTCCCAAAATGAGCTTTAGCCCCTTTAGCTTTGCGTCGCCATTTTTCAACGGCTTTGCCTTTGCAGTTTTTGTTGTTATTTATTGAATCAAAAGCCTGCATAAATGTCAAGTAAAAGCATGGCGAAACAGTTCTGACGCATGAAAGTTATGGTAACACTGTGTATCAAGTTATCAAGTTATTTCAAATAACCCAACGCTGTGTATCAATTTGTCATGTATCAGGTTGTCAAGTTGTTAGTAAATGTCTCTTCTGTGTTTAACGTGTGTCACCAAATAAGTTTTACGAGCATGATCGGCTTGGAACCTTACCCGCCAGTCTCCTACCCTTAAGCGATAATCTCCAAGTTTTCCTTTTAGTTTTTTTATGTCAGCAGCTTCAGGCGTTTCAAGCATATTGTTAATAGATTCCCATATTCGTTTTCATATATTTATAACTAACTTTTTCATGTCTTTTATGGCCCGGATATCAAACTGAACCTCCCACTTCATTATCCAAATAATTCCTTTTCGGCTTCATGTTTTGGAATGCTCTTTCCATCAAGGTGTTCAGACCATGCATTTTTTGCTTCAAGGTTTTCTTTTTCAGAAGTAGTTTCATCGTCGTAAGGTGCTTTTTTTAAAGCATAGGCCACAGGATCATAGATGGCTAAAAATTCTAAAAACCGTTTAGCTGTTTCAATTTCATCGTCTGGCAATGTATCAAGCAGTTGATGAAGTTCTTTTCTCTTAGCGTTCATATTTAAAACCTCCTCGCCTGCAATGCTTATAAAAATTATTGAAAATGAATCGTTTAGTTTTTTATAGGAAAACTATTTCATTTGGTTTTTTGCTGTTTTCATTATACCACAGTTACAATATAGTGAGAACGCGGTAGCTGGCAACACTGTATCAAGTTACAGCGGCAATCTTCGGGTTCTATCGACTCCGAGATGAAAGCTGGAGCTGTGAGGAGTGCCGGATTACCGAAATTACCAAGGAAGATGGCAGCAAAGAGCTCCAGTATCACGAGGATATAGTTGGTGCTTGCTATGTTGGGCGGCATCCCAACCTGGTGCTTGGCTTAGAGCGGGTTGGCCGTGGTGAAGGTGAGATCACCGCAACCATGAGGCTTTTAAAAGAGTTTTACCGGCGGCACAATCGCTACACTGATATCATTACCTTAGATTCACTGTATGCTAAAGCGCCGATCATCAATGAAATCATTGACCAAAACATGATCGCCGTAATTCGAGTCAAACAGCAGCACCCAATATCCTGTGTATCAAGTTATCAAGTTATTGTGCATCGATGGAATAACCCAAAAGTATCTAACACTGTGTATCAAGTTA
>PWYU01000103.1 GCA_003567725.1 Syntrophomonadaceae bacterium
ATCAATCAACCCCCTCAAAAAAAATGTTCTTCCCGCCTGCAAGCTGTTCTTTCCTGGATGCCAGGTATTCAACCAGGCCCTCACCAAAGTTATCCTTAAAAATAACACCGCTAACCAGGGGCGATAGCAGCTGACAGCGGTTAATGAAACTATCCTTAAAAATAAATAAAGCTAAAACATCTAATGCTGGATTAGCATGTTTCAGCTTCTCTATTTCTTTAGTAAATATGGGTTTATTGAAAAGAAGGTTGCCATCGATCAAGATCAGGTCGGGAAAGAATTGCGCCATTAACAAAAGGGCTTCATGATAGCCGGCTGCAACCTCCACGCTTCTAAATTCGCGGAACTTCAGCACATACGCATATGCCGATCTTCGAAAAATTTGGTGCGGGTCAATTATTAGCAAGCTTAGAGGCAGCATCTACCTTCACCCCGGTTATAATACTATAATCAAATTATATATTCGCACCTTTTTTTCGTATATGGGGAAGGCTCCCCATTTTTGACCAAAATATTCCCCATTTTTCAGCTAGTCCCCATAAAATTACAACTGCTCTCTAGTGACTGCAGTAAAGGGTTATTCCCGGAATTAATTCAAAAAGCAGTTTACATAATTTAAGAATAATCCCCATATGGAGCAAAAGAGTTGCTTTTACCGCTTAATTAGGGTGGGATGAAAATACAAAAGCCCTTGAACACCCGGTAGCAATTTCCGATATCCGCACTATTATATAAGAGGCGAAATTTGCGCCGCTGCAACGGCTTTAGCTGCGGGCTGTGCAGGGCCTGTTAGTGAGGTGCGCATTATATAATATATTGTTATCGCTGAAATTGCGCGCCCTTACGTGGGAAATAAGCGGGGGCCCTGCTGCAGCGGATTTGGCGGAAACAGTGAACCAGTTAATAACTTGGGCCGCGCAGCTGTGCAGTTACTTCCAAAGGTTTTGGCATGCAATCCTTATAAAAGCAGCCATGTAGAACAACCAACCCCTACTCAAGCCATATTAAGATAACCCGATTTATTTTCATAAGCAGGTATTGTCATGAATACGTAGAAGCATAGTAATACTTTAACAGAAAGGTTACGACATGGAATCCGGAAATGATAAGCAAAGTTTATTTATAGAAAACCTACCCGACCCCATTGCCTGCTGCCGAATTACTACAAGCAGAGAAGGCCGCCCCTTGGACTGTATCTTTCTTGATGTGAACCCGGCTTTTGAAAAAATGGTCGGACTGACAAAGGATAAAATAGCAGGTCAACAAATTACAAAAATTTTGCCAGGGATTGAAAGCTCAAGATTTGATTTGTTCACTTTGTGCAGTGAGGCAGAAACTGCGGATAAGAGCATTCGCTTCGAACAGTTCATCGAACCGCCCGGCAAATGGTACGAAATAACCGCATTCAAAGAAACTCCTGGTTTTATTGCCATCATCTTTCGAAATATTTCCAATTATAGAAACCCGGAGCGAACTCAACCAGGCAGCAAAATGCCGGAGCTCGAAGAGATTATCGATGCCAGTGAGCTCCAATCCTTGATTGAGGAGTTCTACAGCCTGATAAAGCTACCGATTTCCATACTTGACCTCAAGGGAAAAGTGCTGGCCGGTGTTGGCTGGCAAGATATATGTACTAAATTCCACCGGGTCCACCCTGAAACCCGGAAAAATTGCTTGGAAAGTGATATCCGGTTATCTTCAAATGTTTCCCCTGGAAAATATAAAATATATAAGTGTAATAACAACATGTTGGACATTGTAACCCCTGTTGTGGTAGATGACAGTCATGTGGGCAATGTTTTTATGGGACAGTTTTTCTTTGAAGATGAGCCTTTAGATTTCGAATTATTCCGGGCCCAGGCACAGCAGTACGGGTTTGATGAAGAAAAATATATTACCGCTTTAAAACAGGTTCCTCGCTATTCCAGGGAAACGGTTAAGCAGGCAATGAATTTTTTTGCTAAATTAGCTCACCTTATATCCCTACAGGGCTATGCCAACCTTAAAATTAAACATACCCTTAAAGAGCATGAAAAGGCAAAAATGGAGCTGGAAAAAAGCCGCTTCGAGTACAAAAACCTGGTAGAAAACTTAAATGAAGGAATAGCTATTGCTGATGACAAGGAGAATCTATTATATGTAAACCCCGCTTCGGAAAAAACTTTTGGTGTGGAAGCTGGCGAACTTATGGGTAAAAATATTAAAGAATATTTAAATATGGAGAACTTCCAAAAAGTCATAGCACAAACTCAGAATAGGAAACAAGGTCAATCCGGCAGCTATGAACTTGATTTTTTTAAAGCTGACGGGAGCCGAGGGTTGATTAAAGTTTCAGCCAGCCCTAGATTTGATGGTGATCAATATATAGGATCTTTTGTGGTTTTTCAGGATATAACCGAGCGCAAGAAAACCGAAAAGCGCCTGGAAGAAGAGTTCAACCTGAGAAATGCCCTGCTGGACAATATACCCAATTGTATAGCTTTAATTTTGAAAAAAGATACCCGTGAAATTGTAGCTTCCAACAGGGCAGGGCATGAAATCGGTGCGGTCCCTGGTAAAACATGTTTCCAGACATGTGCTTTACGCGATGATCACTGTCCTTTCTGCCGGGCGCCCGAGATGTGGAAAAGCGGCCAGTTGCAACAAATCGAAGTCAAATACCGGGGGATTTGGTATGAAGGAATATGGGCTCCACTTTCAAAGGATCTTTATGTCCATTACATTTTCGACATCACCGAGCGCAAGAAAACAGAAGAAGCTCTCAAATTGCAGGCCAGGGAACGAACAGCCGTTGACACCTTCACTTATTCCGTATCAAACGACCTGCAGGCGCCCCTGCGCCGCATCGAGGGCTTTAGCGAGATGCTCATTGAAGAATGCCCCGAGCAGTTAAACGAGCAGGCCCGCGATTACTTAAACCGCATCATCACCCAGATTGATTCCATGAAAGCACTCACCGATGCCCTGCTCCAGCTTTCAAGGGTGGTGAGCCGCGATATTGAAAAGGAAGCGGTTAACCTAAGCGCTTTAACCCGCTCTCACCTGGCAAAATTACATTATCAGGAGCCGGGGCGCCAGGTTGAGGTGGTAATCGCCCCGAAGTTGGCGGCCGAAGGAGATGCCGATTTACTAAAAATTCTACTGGCCAACCTGCTCGACAACGCCTGGAAGTTTAGCTCCGGAATGAAAGAAGCGCGCATTGAATTTGGCAGCACCAAGCAGGATGGACGCACAGTATACTACCTGAAAGATAACGGTGCCGGTTTTGACATGAATCATGCCGAAAAACTCTTTACCCCTTTTCACAAGCTGCACAGCGAGAAAGAATATCCGGGTATCGGCATCGGTTTGAACCTGGTCTACCGCATCATTTCCCGCCACGGCGGGGAAATCTGGGCCGAAGGCGAACCGGGCAAGGGGGCCTGCTTCTTTTTTACCCTGCCCTAAACCGGGCTACATTTGAAGAGGGAATTGTGAATTTGGATCACTTAAATATGATTATTGTCGAAAACAGCAAAGATGAGCTGGTTTTGATCCTGCGTGATTCTAAAAGGTAATCTGATAGTGCTTTTTATTTTTCATCCATACTTTTTTTAACACAGAATCAAAACGTTCTTTTACTCCCCTCAAACCGACCCGAACAGCGAAGCCGGCGATGCCCGGCGCGGTTTTTCAGTTGCAAATACCAACTGTAACTATACATAGCAGTATCATCTCATTTCTGTATGAACCATTAAAGCCAGGTAAGAGTCGAATTACTCTGCTCCTTAAGAAGATAGATCACTATGGAGGTTGCTGAAGGTTATAGTCCGGTTGCCGGGTAGGCCTGCCGGGTAGGCCCTCAGCTTATCCATTCGCGCCCCGCCCTGGCGCAGTAAATGTGCTTAATTTATTGACTGTTAAGGATTTTAGCGTTATGATCTGATGCGATGCAATAATAGATAGAGAGGAGAGATAGTATGAATAAAAATGAATTAGTCGAGATGGTAGCAGCGAAGTCAGGTATGACTAAAAAGGACAGTGATAATGCTTTGGCAGCAG
>PWYU01000108.1 GCA_003567725.1 Syntrophomonadaceae bacterium
AAAACTGGGTAAGGATCCGGAGATTGTTCCCTGGCAGAGGCTGGTTAATGTTGCATCAGTCCACAGGGCATCTATGACTCCGACAGATATTTTACACGTAACCAATAAATTAAACCTTTGGGAACACCGTGCGGCTGAACTGGGGACTGCCATGCTGGCCAGTCGCTACAGAACAACCATAGATGAGTTTGTAAAAGCAGTTCTCGATGAAATTATCATGATGCTGGCAGGGTTGACCCTTGATCGTTTGCTGGCCGAAGAGGGCGCCACTTTTTCTTTGCCTGACGAAGAAAGCGGGGTTTATATTTTAAAAAGGATTCTTAATATAAATAATCAGGTAAATAAGCATGTTAACTTTGCAACAAGCCTGAAGCATCCGATGATTGCTGTTGGAGCTCCTGTCGATGCTTACTTTCCTAACCTGGCTGAGAAATTGAATGTTGAACTGCATCTTCCCGAATTCGCTGATGTTGCCAACGCAGTTGGCACAGTAAGCGGTAAGGCTGTCGAAAGAACAACTATTTTAGTCAAACCCGGTGAAGGTGGAGGATTTTTGGTTCACATGCCACAGGGCCGGGAATTTTTTATGATATTTGAAGAAGCCATAGATTTTGCCAGCAAAGAAGGTAAAAAATATGTGTATAGCCAGGCAGTTGAAATGGGTGCCGTTGATATTGAAACAATGGTGGAGCGTCAGGATCGCTACAGTAAAATGTCTGCTTCAGCCGATCCGGAGAATATGGATCAGAAATTATTTATAGAAAGCATTATAGAAATATCAGCCGTTGGCAGACCCTGGAGTGGATAATTACGCTAATTGATAAGCTTCAGGATAACCTTAATAAGGATAAAGGTGTTTAAAAGCTAATATTTTGTTAGCATAACTAAAGGGTTAGCGTGTGAATTTTATAAAGAAAGTAATATACAATTAAGGAGGTTAGATGCCGGTATTTCCGGTAAAGAAAACGATGATAATTATTGGCGAATTAATTAACTCAACCCGTAAGGCGATTAAGAAAGCGATTGATGAGCAGGATGTAAAGTATATCCAGGAACTTGCTCTTAAGCAGGAGGAAGCGGGAGCAGACTATATCGATGTTAACGCAGGTGCCTATGTGCATGACGAAGCGAAGCATCTCGTCTGGCTGGTAGAGAAAGTGCAGGAAGTTGTCAGCAAGCCGCTGGCCCTGGACAGCCCCGATCCGAAAGCTTTGGAGGCAGCATTGAAAGTTCACAAGGGCACTCCCATGATTAACTCGATCAGCCTTGAGAAAGAGCGCTACAATGCCCTGGTGCCCCTGGTAAAGGAAGCCGGCACTCCCGTTGTTGCTCTCTGCATGAGTGACGAAGGGATGCCCGAGACAGCAGATGATCGTCTTGAAGTTGCCAAGGTGCTTTTAGATGACCTGGACAAAGACGGTATTGATTTAACCAAGGTATTCCTCGATCCCCTGATTAAGCCGGTTAGTGTTAATGGTGAGTACGGACCGCAGGCACTTGATGCTATTGAAAGAATTACCAAGCTTGGTACCGGGTGCCATATCACCAGCGGCCTGAGCAATATTTCTTTTGGGTTGCCACATCGTGCCTTACTCAACCAGGCTTTTATAGTTCTGGCCATGGGCAGGGGTATGGATTCTGCAATTGTTGACCCCCTTGACAAGAAGAAGATGAGCCTTGTAAAAGCAGCAGAAGTTATTTTAAACCTCGATCCTTATGCCATGAATTACCTGAAAGCTGCCAGGGCGGATAAATTAGAATAATGTTATTTTGTTTTAAATAAGGAAGGGGTGGAATAAATGATTAACCGTGAAGTGCAAGCTATAAATTATCTGAAAGAAGAAGAACTTGAGAAGATACACCAGGCCAGCCTGACTGTATTGGAGAAAAATGGTGTTGAGTTTCATTTGGAAGAAGCGCGGGAAATCCTGAAAAAAGGTGGAGCGAAGGTTGAAGGAGAAACAGTTTTCTTTCCTCCTGAGATGGTAATGGAGCAGGTTGCTCTGGCTCCTTCAGAGTTTACCCTGCATGCCAGGAACCCCGAAAACACGGTTGTTATTGGAGGGAATAAAACTGTTCATGCTCCTGGCTATGGTTCCCCCTATGTTATGGATTATGTGCAAAACGAGAGAAGAAATGCCAGCTATGATGACTATGTAGCCTTCACCAAGCTGGCCGGTAACAGCACCAGCCTGGACGTGGTAGGCGGGGTTCTGGTTGAGCCTAATGATATTCCTGATAATATCAGGCACGCAAAAATGCTGGAAGCAGCGGTTAAATATACGGATAAGTGCCTGATGGGTAGCGCCATGGGTGGGAAAAAAGCGCAGGAAAGCCTTGAGATGGCCGGCATACTTTTCGGTGGAGTGGATAAGGTCAGGGAAAATACAGCCTTAATTTCACTGATAAACACCAATAGTCCCCTGGAATTTGATCCCCGCATGCTTGAAGCTCTCATGGTTTACGCCCGTAACAACCAGGCCATGATTATTGCAGCTCTTGCGATGACCGGAACCACTTCAGCAGTTACTTTAGCCGGTTCCCTGGTGCAGCAGTGTGCAGAAATTCTTTCCGGTGTTGTCCTGGCCCAATTAGTCAACCCTGGATGTCCTGTTGTCTTTGGTTCTGCATCAAGCGTTGTTGATATGAGAACCGGTAACCTTGCAATCGGCAGTCCTGAGTCAGTAAAAATGTTTTCCGTAATAGCCCAGTTGGCCAGATTTTATGGTTTGCCATCCAGGGGAGGTGGATCCCTTACCGATGCGCTAATTCCTGACTCCCAGAGCGGTTTTGAATCTATGATGGTGCTTCTAACCTCGGTCATGGGTGGTATAAACTTTATGCTGCATTCAGTTGGGTTACTGGAAAATTATATGACCATGTCTTACGAAAAGTTCGTTATAGATGATGAGATGCTTGGCATGGTTAAGTCTTACGGTGAAGGTTTCCCGATTGATGAAGATACCCTTGCTGTTGATACTATTATTAATGTGGGTAGTGGAGGCAACTATATTGCCGATATGCATACATTCAGCCATATGAAAGATATGCGCGTACCCTTTATCAGTGCCCGGGATAATTATGCAGGTGTAAAAGAACTCACTGATACAGCGCAAAGAGCGCATGAATATTGCAAAACTGTATTACAGGATTACCAGGGTCCGACTTTAGATGAAAAAATTGAAGCTGAACTGAATAAGTATATAGAGGGTATTTCTTAAGTATCCTCTTAACCAAGTTGGTGGGTGAGATAAGGAACCTGTCCCCTTGTCCCACTATTATAAAGCGGCTAACTTTATTAGTAATAATAGGGTTATGCCGCTTTTTTTAATGTTATGCTATTACAAAAAACAAGCATTAATTTGTTGCGATGTTCTAAAGGAATAAGCAGGGCTTTGTATAATATATGTAGTAGAGATGTAAACATAATTTTATACTGTTTGACATTTCTAAACTATTATTGCTATACTTTTTTCAGAATAAAATCGGTTGGACGATTTTATAATATAACCAAACTAAACGGGAGGTTGCCATGAGCAAAAATACTGTTGAACTGCTTAGTAAAGCAAAATGGTACGATTTAAATCAGCCCTTGAGCATTTTCACTCCGCCCTGGCCCGGTGAAATGCCGCTTCAGGTTCACTTTTTCAAGCGAGTAACCGGTTCTTATCACGGCGGACAGGGAGCTAACGGGCAGTTGATTGAATGGTCAAACAATACCGGAACTCACCTGGTTGGACCGACTGCATTTCATTCCGGGATGCGTAATATCTCCGATATTCCCCTGGAAGACTTGAGTGGCGAAGCCGTAATCGCTGATATCTCTGATGAAGTATCAGATTACAGCCTTTATACTCCGGAAATGATTGAAAAGAAAGTAAAGGTCAAGGAAGGAGATATACTTTTTATTAACACCGGTTATCATCGTTATGGGTATGAGCAGCCTGATTGCGAGAACGCTGCCTGCCAGGGTGGTATTGAAAATAAGGAATTCTCCTACCTGGTCCGTCATCCCGGTCCTGCTCCCGGATTTTTTGAGT
>PWYU01000059.1 GCA_003567725.1 Syntrophomonadaceae bacterium
ACATCAATGAGCGCCTCGATCAGCTAAAAACCCACTTCCAGCAGGAGCGTCAGGCTGCTATAACTGAAGAACTGCTCGACATCATCTCCGGATTTAAGGCTGTTAGTAAGAAATCATAGAAGCATTATGGACTGATTTATTTTGCACCTGGTATGCTTAAAAACTTATTCAGTCAAAGATCTGATTAGCAGGTAATATTATTTTTATGAAGAATAATCTTATTATGATGAAACTAACGATTAAGCTTCTGCCTCCTTATACAAAATCCCGTCGGCCTGAAGATCACAGCCTTCAGCTAAAAGCGCAGTCCATTAAGCTTGAAGATCTGGTCCGTTATATAAACAAAGAGTGGCAGGATATCTTAGAATATAGTTTGATTGACGATCAAAAACTGGTTAACGCCGAGTTCGCAGTCAATAACAGGTTAGTTAAGTTAGATGATAAAGTTAAAGATGGTGATCAGATCACCGTCCTTCCTTATGTTGGCGGTGGCTGATCGTAAAGGTAAGCGGCCCCGGACAGGAAGAGGGTAACAGGATCATAAGCTTAAGGTGGAATTTAAAAAAAAAGCCATTTAACTATTGACAAAAGAGTCGTAATAGTTTAAAATTAAATTACAAACGGATATGATAAAAAGTAAAACCGCGATAGGATAAAACCTGAACGATAATGGCAAACCTGCCGAAAGGCAGGGGCGCAAAGCTAAAGGGTCTAAGGCTTTGATAACAAAGCTAAGACAGCCTGGCCGCCGAAACAGGATTTTTTATTTACAGCCAGGGATAATTTTATATCCGCTGGAGTTCAGCACCAAGTACTTTAATTACCTGACCGACAAAGGCAAACCTGCCGAAAGACAGGGGCGCAAAGTCAAGGGTCTAAAGCTCAAACGAGCCATGACAGCCTGACCGCCGAAGCGGGTTCTATTTATTTCTCTTTGTCGGTCCCTAAAAAGGGGGACCACGTTAATGAAAAAGGAATGTTTTAGGCTAAAGTTTAAAAGCTGCTCTTTACCTGCAGTATTTACCAATTTTGTTTATAAATGGCGCAAGAAAGTGGCCGGCTTTTTGGTGGTAGCGTTGTTACTGCTGGTTTTTAGTTCATCTGCTTCAGCTGCAGTATCTGCTTTTGTGGCCCGCTGTGATGAAGGCAGCTACCATCAATACTGTTATGATGAACTGATCGATTCGTACGTAAAAAGCTTTATGGGCCGTCCCAATGGTCTTTATGATGATTTTAGAGCTAAATCAATTGTAGCCCTGCACACTTTTGAACAGGGCTATATCGATTACGAGGCGCTGCTTGAGCAGCAAGCACTAACTTTGAAAAATAGCGGAGCTTTTAGCCTGGAAAGATATTTGCGTAACGGAGAAGCCGTGGCGGCTAAAATGCCCGACCAATTGGTTATTGTTTCAGTTGTTTCCGGATCTCTTAACCGGGAAGAAAAGATCCTTAAAAATGAGGACAACAAAGCTAACCGTGAGCACAATGATAACCCTGCAAAAGACCCTGGTAAAAAAGATGATAAACCAGAGGAAGAAGATGTTAAGGAAACACCTTCCCGCGTGCCACCAGGTGGCAGTCCTGATCCGAAACCTGCACCACCGCCTGAGCCGAGGCGGGAGTCAAAGCCCGATCAGCAGGCTTTTATAACCCACATTACAGGATCAGCCAAGATTACTGAAGCAGCTGCTATTAAATGGGCTGAAAAGCATAATGCCCATCAAAGGTTTATTGATGTAGTTTCTTTTTACTGGCAGTACGGGGAAAAAAGCGGTATTCGGCCGGAAGTTCTATATGCCCAGGCAGCCCTTGAAAGCGGTTTTGGCCATTTTAGAGGCCAGGTTACACCGGCGCATAACAACTGGGCCGGCATAAAAATCGCCACCTCTAACGGTGACCGGCCTGAAGATCATGAACGCTTTAAAAGCCCTGAAGACGGGGCCCGCGGCCATTTCAACCATATTAGTGCCTACGTGGGTTTGCCGCCTATTGGTGAAACGCACGGCCGTTATGATGTTATCACCCGTATGCCCTGGGCCGGGACAGTGGAAAAAATAGCTGATTTAAGCGGAAAATGGGCCCCTTCGCCCACTTACCATCACCGGATTGTTGAAATGTTAGAAGAAATGAATGAGTAGTAAAGCCATAATTAACCTGCTGCCCATAATACCCCCCTTTTAAAAAGTGCCTGCGTTATGCAGGCACTTTATTTAGCAGTTGCTTTGAGTTTTGTTTTTAATGACGTATTTTACGATTGCTCCTGCAACGTTTCTGGGTTTGCCGTAAGCCGGGTAATGGTGGCCGCCAATTCCCGGGCGGGTATTAGCTTCAACGATAATGTAATTATCAGGTGCGGGCTTTTTAGTATGGTCATGGGCCAGGATGTCAACACCAACTATATCAAGGCCTGGTATAGCTTTTGCTGCCTTTTCAGCAATCATTTTAAAACCAGGATGAACTTCATCTGTATAATCGTAAGAGTCTGCACCGGTGGAAATACTGGCTTTCCAATCGATCAGTATTTTTTCCCTTTCGAGAGGGATACTGTTCAAACCGAAACCCTGATTTTTAATAATAGACATCCTGTGATCATTTAAGAGAATTGGTTTGTTCTTCAAATGAATATTTTGCGCCTTCTCTTGATTTTTCTTTTCAATAAGGCTTTTTACAGTGTCTACGCCATTTCCACAAACTATGGGCAAGATTCGCCTGTAAACAGCGACACAGTTGCCGTCAACAACTAAGTATCTAGCATCAGTGCCGTTAAAAAATTGCTCTTCAATAAGGATTCCCCTTTTACTTTGCTTTAATGCGCTTTTCCAAGCGATTTCAAAATCACCAGCATTATAGATGCCTACGGTTATACCTTTGCCTTTTCTCCCATCTGAAGGTTTTAGAACACAGCCTGGCAGGCTTTCGGCAAAATTTTTGGCTTTGAGTTTTTCTTTTTTGCTAAAATAAGCTCCCCTGGCCACCGCCAGGCCGGCTTCTTTGAAAAATATCCTGGCTATTTTCTTATTTTTAAGCATGCGCCATCCCAGTAATGAAGTTAAAGAAGACTCGGTTTCAAAGAAAACAACCTGTTCCTGGCCCAGTAAAACTACAAGGTATTTATCAATTTCACTGGAGGTAAAGCCGTGCTTTAAAAATTCTTTGGCCAGCAATGCCCTGGTTGAAAAACGCTCTTCTTCGTAATAATTGATTTGCTGATCCGGGTATATTGATTCAAGAAACTGCTGAAAAGTCGGTTCCATTAACGATTTTGTAGTTTTCAGGATGTGGTTATTATTTTTATTATTTATATCTAAGGGAATTAAGTAGCAGCCCTTTTGATCTGTTTCTAGTGCAAGCGGTGGTGCTGTTTGATCCTGGTTTTTTTGCTCCAGCTCTGCCAATAGTTCTTCTGCCTCTGATGTTTTGAGCGGGCGGGGCTTGAAATTGCTTTTTTTATTGTCAGAAAAAAGGGGATAATACTTTTCTTTAACAGCCCAGAGTTGTGGTTGTTCTTCGAGCTCCAGGCGGACAATTAAACTGTAAGGAAGCGCTTTCATTTTTCGATACCGGCCAGGAGAGTTAAAAACAAAATTGCCTATTGAGTAGAAAATAGTGCCGGATTTTAATTTTTCGATGTGACCGGCGTTGTGAGTGCCGTGACCGATAATATAGTCTGCTCCTGCTAAGGCCAGTTTTCGGGACATGGCTTCAACTTTTGGAGTAACGGTTTTATAATCAAGGCCTTGCCAGTGTGGAAATATAATTATCATAGCCTGGGGATCTTCACTGCGCACTTTCTTTATCTCGGCTGTAATACTTTCTAATTCAAAGTCATTTACCCCTGAAT
Organism: Syntrophomonadaceae bacterium; assembly: GCA_003567725.1. GTDB lineage: Bacteria > Bacillota > Dethiobacteria > DTU022 > DTU022 > B1SED10-74M. The sequence goes on from PWYU01000059.1 coordinate 3,842, forward strand.
CATCGTCTCCGGCAAAAAAACCATAGTTATGATAGCGTCTGGAAGCAAGCAGGCTGGCATAGATATAGATGTTTTTAGTGGTATTTTCACCTTTTAGCTTAATAATCAGCGGCTTTTTAGCTTCGTCTAAGTTACTTCCCGCCCCAATTACCGCAAGGCCGGCTTTTTTTAAATGATTGATGGTCAATTGAAAAGTTTCAGTGCCGTAATCCATACTGTGGTTGTTAGCCAGGCTGACTGCTTTTACCCCCAGCTGCTTTAAAATGTTAATAGTCCGCTGCGGGTTATCGGCGTTCAGATATTTTTTATTTGGCAAAGCATCAGAAGGCTTATCAGCCAGGACAGTTTCCAGGTTAAGGATCAGGTAATCGCTGTCCTGCACTAATGGTTGCACTGCGTTAAAAAAAGAACCTGGATCACGGTGCAGCCGATCCAGGTGAGTTTGATCTTTTCGCCGGTACAGGTAGTAATCACCCAGGCTGGTGTCGCCGGCAAAGGTTAAAATGAATTTTTTCTCGGTCCTATTCTTCAATAGAAATCACCTACTTCTCACGGGGCATACAGATGATTTCTTTTACCATGGTATCGAAAAATTGGCTGGCATGAGCAGGCATAATAACGCAGGCTGCATCGGCTCCTTTTCCGCTTCCTCCCACAGCAATGATTTCTTCACCATAAGGAATCAAACCGGCATCTAAAGCCATGACGCTGATTTCAACGCAGACTTTGAGGCCATGTCCCAAAAGGCGTAAAGTGGATGCGATTATCTCCGCCGGGTATACCCCTTCAAATTTAAAGCGCAGGGAGCGGTCTACTCCGGCTAAAAGGTGGGTGGTAGTAAGTATTTTAATCCCTTGTTCCTGCAGGACTTGCCTTTTTTCAGCACCCATTTCATCTACACCGGGTTCTTTATAGCCAACGTGGTGGGTAACACAGACTATTTCCAGTTCCTGTTCCAAAAACTTTTCTGCAGTTTCTCCGCTATTTGAGGCGACAACTACGTGTTTAATGTTCAGCTCTTTAGCCCTGGCTACTGCAGCACTGACTGTTTCTTCAGTATTTCGTCTACCTCTTTTTTCAAAATTAATCACAAAAAAGCCCTCCTTTCGCTGTATTGTTTTATTCGACAGCGAAAGGTTAATATCCTATTTTGCTTAAAAATCTTTCTAAAAAACCCCTAAAATAGGGGTTTATTCATATTAAAAAACAGGCTGTTTACAAAAAATAGAGACGTGGTAAATTAGATAATAACAACGAATCGTTATTTTTTACCATAAAATATGTTAAAAATGTTGACAAAAAATCAAAGAGCTGGTAATATTATTATGAAAAATTAGAAATATTTGTGCTGTGTTAACAACCTATAAAGAAAATGTTAACCTGAGCGACAAGGGCAATCCTGCTGAAAAGCAGGGACGCAAAGCAAAGGGTCTAAGGTCGGTAGTCCGGCTAAGATAGCCTGGCTGACGAAACAGGTTTATTAGTATCTATTTTTTTAGATACTCACAGCACCAGGGAGGAAAAGAAAAAATATGAGTAGGTCGGCGTGGCGCAAGAAAAAGCGCAGACGTACAGTTAACCTGTTGCCGGTTATTGCCTCAATAGCGGCTTTATTGGTTATTTCCTCCTTTGTTATTTTCTTCACTGACAGCTTCGGTTTTGCTTCATCTTTACGCGGTTTCTTTACCGCCAGCCAAATAGAAGAAATTGATGCTGAAGGCCTCAAAGTTATAGATGGTGATTATACCATAGATTCTCCCGGTGAAAAATTAGAAGACACCCATATTACTGGAAATCTTTACCTGGCCCCTGGGATCGGCGACGGTAATGTTGATTTGATCAGTGTTGTAGTTGACGGTTCCGTTTTGGTCCGGGGCGGCGGCTTAAAGTCAATTTTTTTACGTGACTGCAGCTTAAACGAAGTAAAGGTGAACCGGCCTGAGGGTAGGGTCAGGCTGGTGTTTTCCGGAGATACTATTGTTGATAATATTGATTTGGAAACCAGCGCCCGCCTGGTAGAAAACCTGGCTGAGGGGGGAGTTGGTGTAAAATCCATTCAGGTGCTGACTGATGAGCAGGTGGAGCTGGCTGGAAATTTTGAAGCGGTGCAAGTTCTGGCCCGCGAAGCCAACCTGAGAATAGAAAGCGAGTTTTTAAACCACCTCACAGTGGCAAATACTGCTGCTGGAACCACCATCCATTATTCAGACGGTATCTTTATTGAAAATCTGCAAATTGACGGTTCTGTTAAGCTCTTCGGACGGGGATCTGTAAACCAGACTGTAATATCAGCTAATGGCTCTTCTGAGCTGGCAGGAAGCTTCAACCGGGTTAAAGTTACCGCTGAAGCAGGATCGTTTGAACTTGTCGAAGGATCGGATTATCAGGAGCTGGTAGTAGCGGTTGGCGCTTTGAATAATATATTTCATTTATATGAAGATGTTACTGTAAATCTGCTGGAGCTTAATGAAGCGGTTGATATTAAGGGTCAGGGTGAGATTAATAAAGTGGTTATCAATGCAGCCGGCTCTACCCTGGAACAAATTCCTCATGAGATTGAATTCCTTCAGGAGGTAAGCGCATTTATTGACGGCCATGAGATTTCCACTCCTGATATGCTTAAAGCTCTTAGAGAGCATGGTGATCCGGAATATGTGCCAGTAACTGCCGCCTCCAGTCAGGAACCAGAACCGCAGCCAGAGCCTGAGCAGAGCTCTGCTCCTTCAGAAGAAGCTGAACCTCAGCCGGCTCCGGAACCGGAACCAGAGCCCGAACCAGAACCAGACCCCGAGCCGGAAGATGAAAGTACCGAAGAGACTGCTACAATTCCCGGTTATACCCTTGAAATTATGCGCCCTGCAGACAGTGATGAAATTTTAACCCAGGGTAAAAATTTGCTTTATGTCACCCTTGATACCAGCCGGCCGGAAAACTACCGGGTCAGACTGGAAGGGACAGCAGAAGATGATGATCAACTAAGATATCTTGAAGAAGTAAATAAATTTTTTACTTTAATTAATAAGGAAACAGAAAAAAGCAGTTTAGAAAATAAAATTGTTATAGCCCCGAAAAATTAAAGTAATTATTATAGCAGATCAGCTATTCTTTATGAAATAGCTGATGCTTAAACCGGAGGTGTGCCGGTGTCTAAGAAAAGTGTTGTTGTAAGTGCCCTTTTAGTATTAGCGGTAATTGTTTTTGTTTTTACTGCTGCTCCGGTATTGGCAGCGGTAACCGGCTTTGTAGCAAAAGATGCTGACGGCAGCTATTATAAGTATTCCTATGATGAACTGCTTGATTCTTACGCGCTCTCAGTGCTGGGAGAATCAAACGGTCTTTATGCCAATTATGCTTCCAAGGAAGTTTATGCTTTAAAAGACAGCACAAACGGCTATATTGATTATGAAGATGTAATCAAGCGTTATGCTGAGGCTGTAGCCCTGGGTGAAAGATTTGATCTGAATGCTTATACAGAAAGCAGCAAAGCCCGGAAAGCCGAGCTGCCGGCTGAAATAAAGCTGGTCAGACTCAATGCTGGAGGTATAGAGTACAGTTCAATTAAAACTATTTCTAATAACCCGCCTGCTGATTATAAACCGCCCAGAACGCAAACCCCGCTGGTGGGCGCAGCCGGCGCGTCAGTGGAGCAGGCACAGAAATGGGCCAATAATAATGATGCTCACCAGAGGCTAATTGATATAGCTCCTGCATACTGGGATTACGGTGAAAAAACCGGTATTCGTCCTGAAGTGTTATTCGTCCAGGCTGCTTTGCAGACCGATTTTGGACATTATTCTGAAGGGGTTCCAGCCACTTACAATAACTGGGCCGGGATTTTAAAAAAAGATGCCAAAGGTAGCGATTCAGAGGGTCATGAACAGTTTTCCAGCCCCGAGGAAGGGGTCAGGGCTCATTTTAACCATATGGCTGCTTATGTAGGTTTAAAGCCTATCGGTGAACCCCATGGCCGTTATAACGTTATTATGGAACAGGAATGGGCCGGGGCAGTGATCAATGTTGACGGCCTGAGCGGAAAGTGGGTTTCTGATGATCAGTACCACTATCATATTTTATTTTTACTCAATGAGCTTAAAAATACCGAAGTAGAACAAAAAGCCGAGGAGCAGGATCCTGCTGATGCAGGGGAAGAAGATGAAGAATCAGAACTTGATCCCAGAGAGGTTGAACATGTTGCGGTTGATGTTTCAGAGGTTACCGTTTTGCATTTAAGGAGCGGCCCCGGTACTGATCATGATATTCTCGACCGCCTGGTAAGAGGGTCCGTCCTGGAGGTAATTGGCGGAGAGGGCAAATGGCTTGAAGTTATCACCTCCCAGGGGAAAAAAGGCTGGGTGCACGGTGACTATGTTAAAGCTGTGGATCTATCCGCTAATCCATTTAAAGGCAAAGTGGTGGTGATTGATCCCGGTCATGGTGGAATAGATTCAGGCGCCATCGGCGCAACCGGATTACTTGAAAAAGAGGTTAATATAGATGTGGCAGAAAGGCTCAAGAAATTTTTAGAAAACGCCGGTGCGGTGGTGGTGATGACCAGAGAAGGCGACCGCAGCGCAAGCAACAGCAAAAGAGTAAATATTGCCAATGACGCAAAGGCGGATGTTTTTCTCAGTATTCATGCCAATGCTTATTCTAACCCTGATTCTAATGGCACCGAGACCTTTTATTGTTCCAACAATAGTAACCGGGATGCTTCAAGATACCTGGCTCAGCAATTACAACGGGAATTGATTGAAGAATTAGGCCGGCGGGACCGGGGGGTAAAAACCCGCAGTTTCTATGTTATAAAGGAAACTAAAATGCCCTCGGCACTGGTTGAACTGGCTTTTTTAACTAATAAGGAAGAAGAGGCACTGTTAAGAAAACCGGAGGCCCGGGCCGCTTCAGCTGAAGCATTATTCAAAGGCCTGGAAGCCTACTTTAGAAAGCACAGGTAAAAAGATAAAAAGATCTATTCTCGGTAACATATACCATATCTAGGAGTAAAACGAAGGTCGTCTTTCGCAAAAAATAAAAATATAGCTTGATTTATCAGGATTAAGGGTATAAACTAATTTTAAATAAGAACCAGAATAGAAAAATTTTTACACGAAAAAGCAGGATATTTTAGATAAATATTGAAGTATTAGAAGGTTAAATGTGTTAAAATAGTGAAAAGTGCCTTTATTTATTATGTTGAAAGTAATATGAACCGGGCAATGAAGATTAAAGCAGATGGAGGTGAAACCGGAAGAAACTAAAAATGAAGGGCCATGCGCTTCTACGTGAACTGGTAATTTATAGAGAGAAAAAAGCGTATGAATTTTTTAAAAGGGAGAGAAGGATATGAAAAAGCTAGCCAGGTACGGATTTTTATTACTCGTATTGTTGGTCGGCTTAACGGTTTTGGTATTTAATAACCAGGCGGTTTATGCTACCGATGAATCCGAATTGGAACTAACATCCACAGATCTTGCCAAAGAGGTAGCTGTTGAGGCCGCTGATCGAGCCATTAGCCGGGTTCCGCGCTACATTAGATATCTCGATCCGGTAATTGAAGAAAGTATTTATGAGGCACGTCGTTTGGCCAACGAGGCGATGATTAATTACGGCGCGGTGAGGTCTGATTTCCACGATCTGGATAGGCTTGAGGCGGCTGAAAAAATGCAAGAAAAGCGTTATGCCATAGATGCTGCCAGAGCTGCTATCGATAAAATCCCCCCATTACATCAAATCACCGAACAACACAGAGCAATTATAGAAGAAGCAAGGCGGCTTACGGATATAGCTATTGCACAATATGGTGCAACATGGCTTGATATCTGCTGGCGCTACCAGGCCCTGGTGGATGCAGAGGAGAGAGTTGAAGACCCTTATCCCGATCCTGAACCCGATCCGGTCGTTGATCCTGATCCTGAACCTGATCCGGTCGTTGATCCGGATATTGATCCAGACCTGGAACCTTTGCCGCCAACTGGAGCTATTACAACTACCATTTTATCCGGTTTAGCATTAACAGGAGCAGGGTTATGGTTCCTGGGTAAACGTAAAAGACGGCTTTAATATAAAGCGGTAATCCTGTCTTAGATAATGGTTGCAAAATAGTGCTTTAAAGAGCAAGGCTATATCAAAAAGTTAAAGGAGGGTAGCTCTTACCTCGTTTATAAGCTTAGATATATTGAATAATAAAGGGGTGTAAATCTAATGAAATTAATCCAAAAAAGAAAGACATTGTTGATAACTCTGACAATTTGTGCAGCGCTTTTACTGTTATTTTCCCAGTTCGCCTTCGCCTCAGACGGTGTGAAGCTCGGCGCCAGCAGTGAAGCAGGCGAAGTGGAAGATGAAGTTACGGTAACCATCAACATTGAAAATGCTCTGGATACTGAAGGCGGGCAGTTCGATTTATCATTTGATAGTGATGTCGTTGAGCCGGTTTCCGCCGCCAGGGGTGGTTTTGTTCCCGATGTATCGGGCAACCTTTTCGATTACAACCTTGATTTGGCTGACGGTCAGTTAAGGGTAATCTGGGTAACTGCTGAAGGAGCAACTGCAGGTTCAGGTACTGTTGGTACAATCACTTTCGAGATCGTAGATGAGGGAGAAACCAGTCTTAATTTCAGCAATATCGTTATTTCTCCTGATGATGTGGACGTAGCTTCGCCATCTTCAGGCAGCATTTCTTCTGAGGATCCGGTGGATGAGCTCCAAAAAGCTATTGACGATGCCAATGCAGCTATCGCCGCACTTTCCGCAGTAGATGATCTTACCTTAGCTGATAAAGCAGATGTGCAAAATGCTCGCGATCTGGTAGACAAAGCTAAAGATCTTGGCGCCGAGGATGGAGATTTTGACGATCTGAAAAAACTGGAAGATGCAGAGAAGAAAATTGCCAAGCTTGAGGCGATCAAGGCTGCCGATGATGCCATCCTGGCTTTACCTTCGGTAGATATTTTGACCCTTGATGACAAACCTGATGTAGTGGCTGCAAGGGCCCTGGTTGATAGGGCAAAAACTGAACACGGCGCGGTTGACGATGACTTTACCTATCTTGACAGGCTGAGGGCAGCAGAAAACCGGATCAAGGAGCTGGAGGGACTCGTTCCCACCCCGCCGACTGGTATGATGCACTACCTGCTTCCGCTGGGTATGCTGATTCTTTTAGTGGGCCTGGTTTTTTATGTCAAGCGCGGCCACCCGGTTTCCAGGTAGTTGAAAGACTTACAATAAAAGCACTGATGCGGTGGTGATAATCGTCACCGCCGCATCAGCCATAGCCGGGGTTACAGTAATTTATTTTTATGAAACTATCTAATTATTATTCTAATAAGGTTTGTGACACATATGCGCAAAAATTGTAAAGCTGGATTGTTGAAATATATAGCAATAGGGTTATTGGTCCTTTTTAGCCTGCCTGTAGCGGTATCAGGGGTTGAAGAAGGTATAAAACTAAGCGCCAGTGAAGAACAAGCTTTTAGCGGCGAAACGGTCACGGTTACCATCTGGGTTGAAAATGCTCAGGGAACAGAAGGCGGGCAATTTATTTTAAATTATGACCCTGCCCTGGCCAAACCGGTTTCTGTTGAAGGTGGCAGCCTGATATCAGATGCCACCAGCGGCATGCACATGGTTAACAAGGAGTATGAAGAGGGAAAGATGATGTTCATGTGGGTAACCGCCGCTGCCGATACTGTCGATGAAGGATTATTATTTGAGATCCAGTTTGAATTAGTAGAAGCAGGTGAAAGCATGCTTGACCTTGCGGATCTTATTATTTCTCCTGAAGGGATTGAACCGCAAGAACCGGTTTCAGGCAAGATAACCGTGGAAGAAGCGGGGGTGGATCAAGAAGAAATTGAAGAAAATGAAACTAACGATGAAGATAATGAAAATGAGGCCTTACCAGATGATCAAGATGAAGATGAAGATTTGGCCGTCAGCGCAGAAAGCGACGGCGGCAATACAACCCTAATTATTATTTTAATTGCACTAGCGGTTTTAGGTTTAGGGGGCTTTTATTTCTTTAAAAAGTCTCAAAAGGCTTATAAACCAAAGCACAGTAAAGAATAAATATTTTTAATCAGGGAGAACTAAAGTTTAATAACCAATTCGAGTAGATTTAATCATAATAGTGTTTATCTTTTTTAGAAAGTGAGGGTACTGAAATGCAGAAATCTAAAAGGAAGAGAGCAGGAGCAAAAAGTGCTTTGATTTTGCTTTCTATATTTCTTTTCCTGTTTTTGATTTCGTCAACTGCCTTTGCCGAGACAGGTTCGCTTGGCGACGTTAATGAAGACGGTGTAGTTGATGTGAGGGACGTTGTTCTCGTTATGAGACATGTCCTCGAAATCGAAGAACTTGACGCAGATCTGGAAAAATGGGCCGATGTTAATTGTGATGGGGTTGTCAATGTTCAGGATGCCACACTGATTATGCAGTACAGCCTGGGAATTATCGATGAATTCCCCTGTGATGTGGATGAATTAGACGTTAATGTATCTGTTACCGACAAGAAAACCATCACTGTTGATTTCGGAAAAAGAATTGCTAATCCCGATGATGCCAATATTACTGTGAAGCGCATGCCTTCAGCCCATCAAACTATTGCGGTAGCGCATATCAGTGAGCACTGGACTGATAATAACAGGCAGGTTAACTTAAGAAGGCAAGTTAACTATACTCCGGATAATTACCTGGTCACGATCGAAGGCCTGGGTCTCGACAAGGTTCATTATCAAATCAAGGTAGAGCGTGAAAGGGTAGATAAGATAATTATAACTTCACCTAATATGGTTATTGATCCTGATGATCACTACCGGGCTATCGGGCATTACCGGGTTTACAACCAGTATGGTGAAGATATAACCAGCGACCGGATTGCTTCCGATTTGGAATGGGTTACCTCCCTGGGAGCGGGAACTGCTTATGATAATAACCGGGGCAAGGTTACTGTTGATGTGCCCACCTGGCATACCCCCTTTACTGTTGAAGATACCATTGTTTTGACTGTAATGGATCCCAGCTCAGGGGTTAAAGAAAAGCGTACGCTGGGTATAACCGGCACCATGGCGATAGAGGATTTTGTCTTTGGAGCGGTTACCCCAATGCCCCCGCCAAGGGATCATATCGAAATCGGCTGGAATCCTGCTGCCAGGATTCTCATTGAAAGGGCAATAGATGATGACGGTGTGGACCGGGTAACTTATGGAGAACTGCAGGGGCAGATTTCACTGGTTTCTTCAAACAATAATGTATATCTTTACTTAAAAGATAAAGATTATGGCACTCAACCCGACAAGCCCGCTGCTATCTTCGTCGATACAAGAGATATGACAAGCGGTGGTAATGTTACCATCAGTGTAATCATTAATGCTACCGGGGAGAGATTCACTAAAACCATCCGGGTTGAACGTGAACCTTATCCTACCGGCATTACCATCGGCCTTGTTGAAGACGGTAGAACCGATGGCAATGTGAGCAACATAATTGCCGGCAAACGTCCGAACAAGCCCTGGACGGCCGATACTGACATCTATTTACCCTTAACGATAATAGATCAGTTTGGCAATGAAAGAACTGCCTGGCAGATTGCTGCAGATTATGACGAAGGTAAGTTCGAGCTAGAATCTAACAACCAGAGCGTTATCGCAACAGGCGAGCTCTCCATAGAAACCAGGTTCCTTCATCCTTACAGGGGTTACCTCAGGATCGGCCAGGTTGGAGAAGAAGGCTATGCCGATATCAGGGTCTCGCTCAAAGATAATGGCTTTGAAACCGACGATGTTAAAGAAATTAAGGTTTCAGCACCAAGAGAACCGGACCGGATTTACCTGCCCAGGTTAATTACCAGGGTAACTCCGCCGTACCTGCCAATGACCCAGGGAACGACCAGGAACTTCCAGTTCTTCTTCCTGGATCAGTATGGCGACAGCTACACGGCTATCGCGCAGGATAATCTCAATTACTGGGTTAATGTTACTATAGAGCGGTACTCCGGTGAAGAAAACGCCTTGAGTATTAATCCCAGCGGGCGGGAAGATCTAACCCTCGCCCAGTCTGAGGATCGCTATACCTTAACGGCTGCACCTGATAAGACCGGTGTATTCCGGATTAGAGGAGTGCTGAAAGAAAGCGATGGTTCCGGAGGAAAAGATCTCTACGAAGCCAAAACCTATGTAGAGGTAGTGGAAGAGCGCATCTATCGCTTGGTAAACCTCTCTGCTACCGACTTAAGAGGTGATGAGTCTGGTCAAGATCAGGAATTCAGGTTCACTTTAGACGGCACTATGGGCCGTGGTGAATACATAATTATGGAAATCCCTGATAGCGAAGGGATCAGTTACAGCACCGATGAAGATGACTATGAAGTAAGCGGAGCTGGACTGGAAATAATCAGTATCGACCATGACCGGGGTAGAGATCCGGAGATTACTTTCCGCACTACAGCTGATATCCCGCACGATCGGGAAGTGATCATTGAAACCGTAAACGTCAATACAGCAGGTATAAGGAATAAGACTATAGCTGTTGAATTTACCAGGAAAGACCATGAAGAATCAGCTGTCACATTCTTTAATGTTGGCAATTAAGGCCGAACGGATCCTTTAAATCAGCTGTCGTGTTAATATCAGGAATGGTCACAGCAATAAGCGGCGGCGGTAATGATACCGCCGCCGCTATATCTCCAAAGAAACCTAAACTGATGTTTAATTAATATGCTAACAATGATCCGGGGCAAAAACAGTGCTTGTGAGAGTATGCGCTAAAGAAAGACTCTTTAGCTTTAAAATAAGAAAACTCTGAAATAGAAAGTGAGGGTTAAAAAGTGCAATCTCCATTAAGTATGGTCAGAAGAAAAAACGGGGCCAAGGCACTGATTCTGTTTTTAACAGCATTGCTGCTGGCCATTTCTTTGGGTCAAGCTGCTTTTGGTGCTCCGGATGTAACTTTTGGTGATGTGAACGATGACGGAAAAATCGACGTTAGAGACGTTGTCATGGTCATGCAGTACATCCTGGAGCTAAAAGAACTTGATAATGACCAGATGAAGGCCGCAGATGTAACCGGTGATGGGAAAATCGATGTCAATGATGTAAGTCAAATTATGCAGTATTCACTGGGTATAATTGATAGATTTACAGTGCACTCGTCTATCAAGAGCGTAGAGAGAGTAGAAATTGACGTAAGCTATGGTACGGCCCAGGACAATGTCGGTTTGCCTGAAGAAGTAGAAATAACACTGTATGACAATAGCTCGCAGGATGTCAGTGTCAAGTGGGAGGATACTTCTACCCCTGAATATCAGCAATTTAAGTACGGCCATTATGTTTTCAGGGGAGAACTTGACCAACTGCCGCAGGACGTCTTTAATCCAAAGGAATTAAAAGCAATAGCTGTAGTAGGTGTTGGCTATCAGGTTCGCCCGCCGCGACCTGCACCGCCTCCACTTCCAGACCCGCCTCCAGTAAACACCTTTGCCGATTTAGACGGTGTAATAATCCAGATTGTCCCGGGTGTTTATAACCTGGAAATACCTTATGCTACCGCTGAAGAAAGATTAGACAATGTAACCAAGGATTCACTGCTTGTCCTTTATGTCATGGATAAATATCCCCTGGTTTTAAGTTATGATGAAAACCGGGATGCTTTCTTCAAGGCGGCTGTGCAGGGGTATACTCAACAGGAGATTAATCAGGCCTGGGTTTATGTCTGGGAAGATATAGACGAAACGGTAACAGCAGATGATCTCAATGTTCAGTTTGTCGACATCTTACCCGGGGTATTTAATGTGATCATCACCCTGGCTGATGCTCAGGCTGAACTTAACGTTACTGAAACATCAACCCTCGTTCTATATGTGACCGGTAAAGATCCTTTGACGCTTGAGTATTATGCCGACCGGGATGCTTTCTTTAAACCGGCCGTACAGGGTTATACTGAAAATGAAATCAGGAATGCTGTAGTTGAAGTAGATTAGGCGGGTTTAATGAATCCCAAAAGCGATCTATTTTTTCTTTTAGGTGAAACAAAGGAGGTGAAGTGAATTGCACTTAACCGGCTGGCCTAAAAGGTTATTCGATTACATGTGGAATGGAGGTTTAAAAATGTCAATACAAAGTAACAAGGCGTTAAAAATATTATTAATCATAACAATTATCGCCTGTCTGGCGGCTGTTCCGGCCCTGGCATTAAATAATAATGCCCAGCTGGACAAAGTAGTCTTCAAAGTGAGCGATGACTATGTTGTGGTTGACCTGGTAGAATATGCCACAGCCTTTGATCAAGACGGCGATATCCTGTGGGAATACTTAAAAGATGGCAAGGATTTCCCGGAAGTCTACGCTGTAGCTTCCGGCGATAAGTACATGTCCCTTGTAGAGTACGCAACCAACTATATTGATGATGTCAGTGAAGCTATAGCAAATACAAGTCCTTTGCCGAGCAGCGAAGTGCAGAACTTCAAAGTCTTAACCGGCTTTGATGAAGATGATAATCCAATCCTGGTCCCAATTGATGCGGTTGTTTGGATTACCGGGGTGGAAGCGTTGGCTGCTATAGAGGTTTCAGAAGGCACTGATTTTGCTGATATTGGCTTACCTTCTGAAGTAGAGGTTACTTTTGACGATGATTCAACCAGTATGCTTGATGTTGACTGGGATGAAGGAGATTATGACGGGGATACCCCCGGTGATTACGACTTAGAAGGTGACCTGGTGCTGGAAGAGGACCAGGGCAACCCTGATAACTTAAAAGCTGAAATAACAGTAACCGTAGTTGAAACAAAGCTCGACAACCTTAGCGTGGAAGCAATTACTAAAACCGGAGTTGACGTCACTTTTTCTGCGCTGGCAGAAGAACTGGAAGACTACACTTTAACAGTTATTGACCCCGATGGCCTGAATCAACCGGTGGAAGAAAAAACGCTTTCTGCAGGCGCTACCAGCGCCACTTTCACCTTTGTAGATGAACTGAGCTGGATAAAAAACGGAACGTGGACTGTTGACGGTGTATCTTAC
>PWYU01000076.1 GCA_003567725.1 Syntrophomonadaceae bacterium
ACGGCTTGCCTGCAGGCTACTGCACTTGCTGATTTTCTATGTTGGAGCTGCACGGTTGTCAAGAGGACGGCAGACTGTGTGATAAGTAGCATAATACAGCGGGTAAATGTACACAAATAGTAGTAAATATGGTATAATTTATATATAAATCTTCTCTTCAATTTATGGCGCAAGGGTTAATCTGCTCGGTTCGTGTGAGTTTTTTGCTAAAATAATCACACAGTCTGCCGTCCTCTTGACAACCGTGCAGCTCCAACATAGAAAATCAGCAAGTGCAGTAGCCTGCAGGCAAGCCGTGCTAATAAAAAGCAATTGCACCTGCCACCGATCGAACTCGATCATTCTTTTCTGTGATGCATATTTATAATATTGATGCAGGACATATAAAAGGTTTGTAGAATAAACATTTATTGTTATTTAATCGGCATGGTACTACATCCTTTTTCCTTTTTTCAATTCTTGCGAGGTGAGTGTTGCAATTTTACTTAAAATAATTAGCGGCCCTGATACCGGATCTGAATTTTCAATCAATCCAGGTTACAACTATTATATCGGCAGGGATGATAACTGCTGCCAGATTGTCCTTAACGACCCGGAAGTGTCTCGCCAGCATGCAATTCTTTCTGTTCAAGCTGACGGGAAGTTTTACCTTTCCGACAACAACAGCAGCAATGGAACCTTTGTTAACAATAAGCCCATATCTACCAGCGTGGCCATAAATCCGGATACATCATTTTCTGTTGGCAGCACTACAATCATGGTCAGCATTTCAGATACCTTATATGCCGCACAGCACCAGGACTATCCATTCGCCGGAGGCAGACAAACTTACACGGGCCGGGAAGTCTACGACCACAATGAAACCTCTGTGATCACCATTGGGCGCGAACCTGGTAACAACGTTGTCCTGGATCACCCCCATGTTTCGAGGAGACATGCAGAAATTGAAACAACACGAGAGGGTTCATTTATCCGTGATTTAAACAGCACCAATGGAACTTATGTTGATGGCGCAAGAATCAACGGAAAGCAAGCTATTTCCGGACGGTCAACAATAAGAATCAGCGGCTACAAACTAAGCCTTGAAAACCTTCGGTTAATCAAACAAGACGAAACAGGCGGGAAGGTTGAAATAGATGCTCGAAATATAAGCAAGGTTGTTACCCTGCCAGGTGGGGAACAGAGAGTAATTCTCAACAACCTTAATTTTAAGATAAAACCATGTGAATTTGTAGCAATCCTGGGCGGAAGCGGTGCTGGAAAATCAACCTTGCTTCAGGCTTTAATGGGTATATGGCCAGCTACTTCTGGTGAGCTTTTGGTTAACGGTGCAGGTTACTACGAGCAATACGCCGCTTTAAAATCAATGATCGGCTATGTCCCCCAGGACGATATCGTTCACCTTGACCTCAGTGTTGAAGAAGTTTTAAGTTATGCAGCAAGCCTGCGCATGCCGGATGACACCTCCATCCAGGAACGTCAAGCAAGGATCGAACAGGTGCTTCAAGCCCTTGGCCTGGCCGAACGGCGAACCACAGAAGTTAAAAACCTTTCAGGCGGACAACGTAAAAGAGTTAGTATTGGTGTTGAGTTAATCACTAAACCGAGCATTATGTTCCTCGATGAGCCAACATCGGGGCTTGATCCGGGCCTGGAAAAGATAATGATGGAAATGATGCGAAACATGGCAAACCAGGGCCAAACCATATTCCTGGTCACCCATGCCACTTTTAATATTCATCTTTGCGACAAGATCATCTTCCTTACTGAAGGGGGCCACCTTGCCTTTTTCGGCACACCTTCCGAAGCTCTTACTTATTTTAGGGCCGATGATTTTGCAGATATTTACAAGATGATAAACACAGAAAAGAGCTCTGAGGAATGGCAGTATAACTTTGCTGCCTCAAAATATGCCGTTCAATACCAGCCGGGCTGCCAATCGGAATTTAACGGAGGACAGGTAATTGGCAGCGGCAGAACCCGGACCTCATCTCTACGCCAGTGGTATAATCTTACCTCCCGCTACACCAGGAGTGTGCTGCGCGACAAAAAGAATCTGCTGGTTATGCTTATGCAACCACTGATTATTTCCGCCCTGGTTAGCATTGTTTTCTTGGATTCTGCTCCGGTTTTCGAAGAGAGCCATTATAGCCCCGAAGATGTTGTTGTTACTGAAGCGATCATCGCCGAAGGCAGGTTGCTGGAAGTTAATGAGAACTCTTCAGATGAGCTATCCAGGAACAGGGCAATGTCGACGGTGATCTTTGCCATGGTGCTTTCTGCGGTCTGGTGTGGTGTTTCTATCGCTACCCGTGAAATTATTAAGGAAATTGTAATCTATAAAAGGGAGCGTTTTGTAAACCTGCAAATCGCTCCTTACCTGATGTCAAAAGTAGTGGTCCTATCCCTAATCTGTGCATTACAAGCCCTGATTTTTACCGGGATTGTCTGGGTTTTTATCGGCCTGCCCGGCTTTTATTCCACGACGCTGGCTTTTTTTCTGATCGCCTTATCCAGCGCGCTTATGGGGTTAACCATCTCAGCCATTGCTCCCAATGCTAATTTCACTACTTCCTCCCTCCCCATTATACTAATTCCCCAGTTCCTCTTAGCAGGTGTAGTTGTACCGATTGAAACAGTTAAACCAGAGGCCCTGCAGAAAATCTTCTATGCCGTGATCAGCAAATGGGGCTTTGAGTTGATCGGAGGCAGGATCATTGATATTAACAGTCTCAGCGCGTTCCAGGATCCACCCCGCTACAGTAATCTTGACGGCTCTTTTGAATCGCACTGGTGGATCATTTTAGCCTTTATCGCTTTCTTCTACCTGGCTTCCACCGTAGCCATGTTAGCCAGAGACAAGGATCTCTCCTAATATTAGAAACTTCATTAAGGCCTCAATAAGTGCTCAGCGGCTAGACAATCTTGCTAAGCCAAAGGTCAGTTACTGACAGCTTATTCTAATTATCTAGCTTGGAGATAAATTCAATTCTTTCACCTTTAAGAGCTTTCGTTATATTGATCATATATATTATCATTGCTGTATAAGTCAATAAGATTCCTATACTTAAGGCTATAAAATCGAGAGAAATTAAGCCTTCTCTCATAGAAGTATGAAAAAAACTTAATGAAATTCCAATGTTTACAACAAAACTGGCAATTTTACCCGTTTCATTGGCCTTAACTATCATTTTGTATTTTATATAAATTACAATAGCAACCAGTATGGTTAACCCCTCTTTAACTATTAACAGTACAGCAAAGACCCAGGCAGAATAACCCACACAGGCAAGCGTTGTTAGTACTGTTACCTGGATCAGCTTATCTGCCAGGGGATCTAAAACCATCCCGAGATATGTAACCTGATTGAAAGTGCGGGCAACATAACCGTCCAGCAAATCACTGGAGATAGCAACAACAAACATAAAAAAACTGAGCATTTCCCTGTTAGTAACCAGAAAGTAAAGAATAAGCGGTATAAGTGCTATCCTCAGCATTGTAATGATGTTAGCTACTGTTAAAAATCTTCCTTCTGAACTTGTCTCCATAGTCATCCTCACCGCTCGTTGCTTGATTCTACAACCCTTATCCCAAATTCCACGGCACTACAAAATTTCCTTTATTTGAGCAATATTTATGAAAAATACAGCTAATTTTTACTAAAGAAGTGGCAGGTAACCACGGATTTTCAAAATATCACCCGCCAAAGGATGTTACAATTTTTCTTAATCTCATTTATAATTAAAATACTTAATCCTTTTTCTATAGTGGGGGGTAAAAATGTGGCAAAATTTATAATAACCGGGTTGTTAGTTTCTTTGTTATTAATTATTTCCGCCTGTGATACAAACGATGAACTAAAAGATGATGCTGCAGGGAAAACAGCGCCAGAGCTAATCTATTTTGAAGAAAGCAACCTTTCTTTTTATTATCCAGCTTCAATAGCTGAGGGAATCAGCTCAGAAAGTATTGATGCTTCTGAAGAAGATGCTTTTATTGAATATCCAGAATATAAGTTGATATCCTTTGATGACTACTTGCTGACCGGCACATTTTTAGGCCCCATCATTCAAATATTTCCCCTTGAAGAGTACCTGGTGCTAAGCGACCACACAGCAGAAACCATCGAAAAATTAAAAACCATTACAGCAGAGAAGGCTATTGCAGATAATATAACCGAGCTGCCTTATTTGCCATGGCCTAACGCTGCGCAGCAGTTTTATGCAAATCCTGAGTTTCTTGAATCAAAATCCGTTAGCGGTTTACGTTATTTAACGCAATATATCCAGGATGTAGGCCCGGTAACCAACCAAGGCCTTTTTTATACTTACCAGGGCATAACAACTGATCAAAAATACTACATCTCGGCAGCTTTTCCGGTTAAGCATTCAGAACTACCTCTCGACTGGGAAGATTATTTTGAATCTACCGGTACAGATTATGAAAATTTTGAAGGAAACTACGTCGGTTACCTGGATTTAACCGTTAAGATGCTTGATGAGACCGGCGCTGATGAATTTACACCATCACTGCAGCTGCTTGATGAGGTTATAAAAAGCTTAAAAATTGAATAGCTATTACTGAACCAGGCCTGGATGTTAATTTATAGGCAAGGTTTAAAGTGACGCCGGTTCCCTTACAGCAATGTTTCTAAAAAACCTGCTGCGGGAAAAAACATGGGATTGTGTCAAAAATCCCTTACGTCAAAATAAGCCCGTGAAACGGGGAGCGGCTTCTCGCCTGCTAAAGGAGTACGCAGCAACAGATTGCCTTCCATAATATAAAAAGCCTGTTTTTTTAAATGATCGCAAAGAGGAACGCGTTTATCCAGGTGGCAAATCACAATCTGGCCTCCATCTATTCCTGCGCAGGCGCGAATTCCAGTAATCAGATTCAAGGCCTGGCCCGGATTAACTTCTTCCCAAACCACATCAAAAAGATGATGGATCCGCAAGGGTTTTCCCTTAGGCGGCATGCGGGGCAAACCCATTAATTTCCTAACAAAAAGTGGCATTGCTGCTGCCGCTTGCAGCGCTAAAGGGACACGATCTATAACTTTGGGCGACAACACCGAGCTGTCCCACAGGGCTCCCTGGACGCTGGATCCTGCCGGTAAATTAAAATACCCGCAGAATGATTGCGGAAAAGAGGAAGGTAAAGCCGGTTGTGAGCCTGAAAAAGAAGACAAAATACTGTCCCGGGGATAAAAATCATAGTTTTTAAAATAATTTTCAGCGTTTATAAATGCATCACTGGTGGTTCCCCGATTAAAAGAACGGCTTAACGCCTGGTTTCCTGAACTTTCATCCAGGGTGGACAAAAAGAAAACACGAAAAGAAGCCGCTGTAAACATGTTAAGCTTACTAACCAGGGTCAGGGCAGGCTGGTTTGATCCCAATACGTAAGTATAGGCATATTGCGCCCCTATTTGTAAAACATGTTCCGCAGCAGCTTGAATCAAATCAACAGCAATCCCCTGACGCCTCTGATCCGGATGAACCCGCAAATCAAAAAAATAACCGACGTCAACATAAGCACTACCCAGGCGGACTTTTTTCAGGCTGGTCGAGATGCTCCCAATGACAGACCCATTTTCTTCAGCCAGGTAAACGGCCCAATTATCGTAGAGCCTGGGGCGAAGAAAAAAATCTACCCGTTGATAGGAAAAAACCAGCCCCTGGCCCTGGGTACAGAGAGAATCAAGCAAGCACAGGGCCTTGTTGTCATTTGGTTCGGCCCGGCGAATTATCACTTATTATCACTCCACGCAGAAAGGATCAAAGCTGCTTTCCCTCCCCCATAACCATAGGAAGTCACCAGGACGTGCTGTATTGGTTTTTCCGCCTGGCGGGCTTCGGGCACATGGTCAAAAATGTCTTCTTCATCGCCACGGTTGAAGTGCACTGTTGGAGGAATAACACCTGTTTGTAGAGCGCAAAGAGCAGCAGCAACCTGCAGGGGGCCACCGGCAGAGAAAGGCTGTCCTGTGGCGCCTTTAATTGATACCACAGGAGGAAAAGTTTTACAGGACCCAAAGAGGGTTGAAAGGGCTTTCACTTCAATAGCATCACTTCTTTGAAACCCTGATGCATGAGCGATGACCAGATCAATATCGAAGGGATTTAGTTCGGCCTGATCTAAAGCTTCCTGACAGGCTTTTATCAGTGCTAAACCATCAAGCTTGTTATATTTAAAATGGTAACCCTCACCTGCAGCGCCAAAACCTGACAGAACAGCGTACGGTTTTACATTCCTCTTTGCAGCGCTGCTTGCATGTTCTATTACGAACAGGGCACTGCCTTCGCCAGTCAACTCTCCATCCCGATCCTGATCAAAAGGGCGCCCTGCCCGGCAGGGATCCGGGCAGGTAGTAAGTAATTTGGCCTGGGAAAGAATTCCGTAAGCCAGAGGGAACAAGTTGGAGTCTGTACCTCCCGCCAGCAGGATTGAACCAGGTTTTAGCTGCACATCTCTAGCCGCCCGGCCAAGGGCCAACAATCCCCCTGTACAACCGGAGGCAAAAGTGATTGCTTCACCTTCAATTCGAAAATCTTTTACAATCAGGTCTTTTGTGTTCTTGCAAAGACGTTCTAATACATGGAAAAGTGCCTCAGGAAAGTATTTTTGTTTTATGCTGGTTGCTTCGCTTGTTTTTACCACTTCATTCATGCTTTCTAAAACGTCTGTTCTTCTTTTTCCCCCGGCATCTTTAGTTTCCCTTTTTAAAAATACTATAATCTCACTAATTGATGCATGGTTTGTGGTTTCCTTTTCATTCTCTTCTGCCTGCAGAAGGTTTTCCAGCTTGATCCACGCTTCCACACTGGAAAGTGTCTCGCCCAGGTAAAGTCCAATTTTATGCTCTTTAGCCAAAACCTGACCGAAATCCTGCGTTATGTTATTTCTATTAACCTTCTTGCTATTGGAAAGATAGTCGGCAGGACTAATCTGGTGAGGATCGCTATTATTTAGTGGTTGCTCCAGTTTCTCTTCAGGGTACCTTTTAGTGATAGAAGCGCTGCCTGTCACTTTTCCATCTGGAACAGACATCATTAGGCCGGCATCGCTCAAAGCTTCTTTAGCTGTTACCCAGGCCAGCTGAGTACTGCGCTGCATGCTGGCAGATGGCGTAAGCTCCTCAATTAAGGCTGCAGTGCAAGGTCCTGTTCTTTCGATTCCAGGTGGAATATATTTTTGGGCGCCACCGGCACCTCTGAGCAAAGCCTGGAAAAAAACATCACGCCCTAGCCCGATAGCAGAAGCAACACCTATACCGGTAATAACAGCCTTAGATGCCGGTACTCTTAAACCTGCAGATGAAGACCAGACATCCCTTTTAGCTTCTTCTTCCTTATTATTCTTTTCTTTTTCTCTAACTTGATTACTATTCCGGTCCCATGGCGCTGCAAGAGCAACGGCAGCTGACTCTCCCGCAGGCCCGTCTGCAAAAACAATGGCCCGACCAAATCCTTTATTATCTCGAAGTAACGACTTAAACTGTACATTCAAAGGTATGTATCGAGATGCTATTTTAGATCCATTCATCAAGGCAATAGCCAAAGCGCAGGCCAGGGCCGGACCAGCCGCAAGTGCCGTAGAATAGGGAGCAGAAAGAGAAGCAGTGTCCAGCAGGAGATCGACCCCTTTACCGTCGGGAAATGCACTTGCCGCCAGCTGCTGGAGCAGGACTTCTTTTTTATGATTATTTCCTGCTGTAAGGGCTGCTGCATAACCGCTGATATAGGCGGCCGGCCTGATGGCAGGGGAAGCTACCTCACCATTTTCACCCCTGAGATGGAATACGGCAGAACCTTCAGCCAGTTCAACATTTTCAGGGTGGGGAAACCCTTTTGAATATAGCGCTGCCATGGCAGGAAAAAGCAGGTTGCCCGAAGGAGAATCAACCGCTCCCGCTAAAATAGCGGGTGTTTCACCTCTTATGATAGTCCGGTATCCCATACCCAGGGCATGTAGTCCGGAAATTAAGGGATCGCAAAAAGTTTCACATATACCCTGAAGGCGAAGGGAAACAGCAATATGAGAAGCATGAGCAAGGGGAAGTCCATAATGAAGCGCCCACGGGGGTAAAGATTCAGGCCCTTTTTGTCTAAACAAAGCAAGGTAATACTCCAGCGCGCTTAAATCCAGCAAAGAAGTCCCGATGATAACACCCATTTGCCTGGGAATCTCTGAATTAAAAGGGTAAGCTTGCCCCAGGGCCATGCGGGAAGCAGCGATGCCCAGCAGGGAAGCTCGCCAACCTTTTTCGGAAAGTTCTCCTGTAACACCGTGATCTTGTGGTGACAAAGGACAGCGATGAAACCGGCCTGATTTAGTTTTTCCGGTGGCATTTGAAAAGTGTGGGGGTAGAGCTTCTTTTCCCTTCCCGAAAGGACTGAACATGCCCAGACCTGTGATTGCCACTTTCATATT
The DNA here is from genome assembly GCA_003567725.1 of Syntrophomonadaceae bacterium. GTDB lineage: Bacteria > Bacillota > Dethiobacteria > DTU022 > DTU022 > B1SED10-74M. Next base: position 8,434 of record PWYU01000076.1, read on the forward strand.
CCAGTTTTGCTCTTTATTCACTTCATGTGCTCCCCTCAAGTCTTTTGGACTTAGAAAAAGATAGTTAACGGATAATCCTTACTCATAATCCTGAGGAGCTATAGTGATTAAGTATTTGATTGGCGTTTACATGTCAAGCAAAGCTTGAGATTATATTAATTATTGTAACTGCCCCGCCTGTTTAAAAAAACTACACTTGCTGATTGGAAATATCTATATAAGCTGCTTTAACCGGTTTCAAATAATTCTTTAGGATCACCAACATAAAAGCGTTCTCCCGGTTTTAAAATGTAGGGCTTACCAGCTGTTAACCTCTCACCGTTTGATAGGAAAGTACCATTTGTAGAAGTATCTATTATCGTGTAATTCTTTTCGGCACGGTTATATTTTATGACACAGTGTTTTCTGCTGATCTGCTGGTTTGACTGCGGATAAACAAGCTGGGCTTCGGCAGAATCACGGCCAATAACCAGCTGTCCTTTTTTTAGCTTAATGGTTTGTCCGGCAAAATAACCTGAAACTGCTTTAACAGAAGCTGCCGGCAGCAATGCTGTTTTTTTATTGCGCCTAATCATTACAGCCGCTAAAGCACCTATTAATATCGCAGCGCCAAGGCCGATTAAAACCTGCACTGGCCTGCTAAGTCCCGAAGCATCGGTTACAACTTCTGTTTCAGCGGGAGCACTTTCTTCACCGGCATCTTCCTGAGAGTCTGAAACATCAGTTTGCTCAACCGGTGTATCAGGTACAGTAACCTGTTCTGTTTCTTCTCCAGGGGCAGCAGAAGAAACCGTAATCAGGCAGGAGTCAAAGATCAAATAGTCGCTGGCCGAACGTACTATCACTCTGGTTTCTCCTTCTGCTTTCGCCGTTACCTGGCCCTGCGGATTACGAGCAGCTGTAGTTCTTGGATCCACGCTCTTAACCGAGGCCACTCCGGGTCTATTTGATTCCCAGGTCAGGTCCTGTCCTTCTGCTTCCTGTGGAAGCACCCTCACATCAAGCACCAATTCTTCTCCAGGCGCCAGGGTAATTTCACGTTTATCAAGGTAAAGCCTCCTGATGGGGATCCCTTCATCCCGGTCCCTTGCAGGCTCCGGTGGCGGCAGTGTCGGTGGTGGTGTCGGTTCCGGTGTTGTCGGGGCAGGTGGGGCTGCAACCTGTTTGGCTTCAAGATACTCTTTTAAAGTTAGACCACTGGCTCTAAGCTCTATAGCACTGTCAACCCCAATATAGCGGTAATGCCAGGGTTCGAAAATGTAGCCGGTTATTTGTTCCTTGCCATCCGGGTAACTCATGACAAATCCAAACCTGTAAGCATTGGCACTTAACCATCTTCCGGCTGCGGTATTTGCAAATGCCGCCGACAAATCAACATCAGTCCCGCCAAAGTCCACGGTTGTTCCCAGTTGATGTTCAGATTGGCCGGGCCTGGCGCTGAAACGATTAGCCTCTTCTTCACCGTGATCCCTTACATAGTTGTTAAACAAAGTACGCTGGGTGCTGTAACTTCTGTAAGCCGAACGGACCAGCAGTTCCACATCGTCCCTGTCTGCAGCCCGCCACATCAATTCCAGCTGTTCAAGCGGAACAGGCCTTAAATCCATTACCCTGCCTCCCATACTCAGGTAGTCGGGAATCCGCCGTAAATCAGAAGGGGCATAATCACCTAATGTTCTCTCTTTGCTCACAGGAGCAAGAAGATCATCACCGTCTTCGATCCTTGGAAGCTCCTCGTTAGCCAGTGTGCCTATAAAAAATGAATTCTCTGCAGGTATAACAAATTGCAGCAACAACACCAGGGTAAAACAGGAAATTAGCAAAGACAGGGCAATAGAAAAAGAAATCTGTTTTTTTAAATATCTCACCTTGATTGCCAATATATTATAAAATTTGGACAGCCTTGTCACAGCCCTTTCCCCCTCTCTACTCAACTTCGAAAAGCTCTTTCGGGTCAGCAAGGTAAAATCTTTCACCCGGTTTTAAAGTATAATTTTTACCACTGATCAGTCTTTCGCCAGTAGCTAGAAAAGTCCCATTTGAGGAAGAATCTATCAATGTAAAACTCACGGTAGATTGATCATATTCCAAAACACAGTGTTTCCGGCTAATCTTGCTGTAGGATTGCGGATAAACCAGTTGATTTTCAGATGCATCGCGACCAATCTTCAACTGGCCTTTTTTCAATTTTATCTGTTGCCCGGTAAAATGCCCTGAAACAGCCTTGATTGATTGTGTAGGAGTAAAAAGGTTAAGTTTATCCCGGTATAAGAACCCCGCCGTAGATAAAAGCATTAATAAAAGAGCGCCGAGGCCTAGATAAAGGTACAGATAATTTGGACCTTCGGAAACCCGGGTTTCTTCCTGGCTTACAAGCTCTTCATCGGTTTTAACCTGCTCAGCCGGTTCTTCTGGCCCTGCAGGCGCTGCCGGTTCAGGCGGTGCTGAATTAACTGTTTCAACAGGCGCCGGGGCAGGATCAGTTGATACGATAAGATCAAAAAATGCACTTATTCGGTCATTTCTAACAGAGCGAACCACAATGCGCGTTTCGCCTTCCCGGCGCGCTGTAACTCTTACCTGCGGGTTGCGGGATCTGGTTCTATCAGGGTCAATAGCTACTACTGTAGCAACGGCAGCATCTGTAGAAGAAAACTCTAAGCGTTGATCAGTTGCCTCGGATGGCAGCAAATTGATGTCAAGGACAAGCTCCTCTGAAGGAGCAATTATGGCTTCCGTTTGATCGAAGCTAAGGCTGCTAATTGGTATAAAAACCTCTACATTACAGCTTGCCTGGAAATTGCCATCCGCTGTTCTTACGGTAATCACAGCCGAACCGGGCCGCCTGGCAGTTACTACGGCAGTAGCCGGACCGGTACGCCTCACTTCAGCTATGGCAGGATCACTTGAAAACCAGGTAATTTCCCTGTTAGTAGCATCTTGTGGTAAAACAGTAGCTGTTAGATCAGCAGTTCTGTTTCTTTCCAGCTCAATTCTGTCCTGGTTAAGCCACACCCCGGTAACTGCTACCTCATCATCATCGTCTCGGACCCGCTGGGCAAATGTCGCTTGAGGACAAATCATTATTATATATATAACCAGGAATAAAAAAACCAGCTTCCTCTGCATCTTTATTCACCCCATCAGGACATTTAAATTAACGCTAAATATTTCTTACACAAAAGACAAGACCAGCATTATCAGGGCAAAAACACCCAGCAGCGCAACAGCAGCTATTAGAATAATTCTGGTAGTGTTGTTAGCATTAGCAGGTTCAATAATTTCCGTATAGGCCGGCACACCCGGGCTAACCTGGCCTTGTTCCCGGCGAAAAGCTCTCAGGTCAATTAATGAATCTCCCTTTTCTGTAAGGAGTTTTTTGTCTTTAAAATAGATCGTCGTATTACGGCTTAACTGAATTATACTGTCAGAAAATAGCTCCACGGGGCCTGATGTCTTGACACCATTGATAAAAGTACCATGGGTACTGTTAAGGTCATTGATATACCATTTTCCTGCCGTACTATATATTTCGGCATGATACCTGGAGACCATCGAGTCAGTAAAAGTAAGATCATTGTCGGTTGCTCTTCCGATCCGCACTTTATCCCAGGTATCAGTTTCCTTGTCGGCGCTTAAAACTGATAAATCCTCGTAAGAGTCGTGGTAATCAGAAAAACTATAATCATGCGAAACCGGCCCTGGAACAGGTTCAGGAACAGGTTCAGAACTTGTATACGCTTCTGTTCCCATTTCTACTTTTTCTTCTAAAGGCTGGATAGTTTGTGAAGATAGAATCAAAGCTTGCTGAAACTCTGCCACAGTTCTGAAACGGTTATCTGATCTTACTGCAAGCGCTTTCAAAAGTGCCGCTTCCCCGGAAGGACTAATTCTCACCCCGAGTTGGGATGGCGGCACAAGCATGTCCTTTTCCAGTCTATCCAGGGCATCTGGAGGCATTCGGCCGGTAACAGCCTTGTAAAAAGTTGCTGCTGCAGAATAAACATCAGTCCAGGAACCTTGAACACCATTACTCCGGTATTGTTCTTCCGGTGCGTAACCCTGTTTTACAATAACAGAAAACTTCTTGCCCTTTTCTCCCAGGGCATGGCGGGCTGCTCCAAAGTCGAGCAGCATCACTCTTCTATCGACAGTGATCATGATATTATCTGGACTGATATCACGGTGCAATAAACCGATTTCATGTACTGCCCGCAGCGCATCTAGCACAGGCAAAATAATTTGCAGGGCTTCATCATAAGTGAGCTTGTTATTCCTGTTTTCCAGAAAATCATTAAGGTTAACGCCGTCAATATAATTCATCACCATGTAAGCGGTAGCATTATCTTCAAAAAAATCCTTTACAGAAACAATGCTGGGGTGGTTCTCAAACTGGGCCAGGTTTTTTGCTTCTGCGAGGAATTTACTTAATCCGTATTTATACTGATCGGTTTGATTACCAGAGTACAGGGATACGGTACCGGAGTTATAATCGCGATAGACAATCTCTCTAGGGAAAAACTCCTTGATAGCAAGTTTCCGATCAAGATATTTATCCCAGACCAGGTAAGTTATTCCGAAACCGCCCTGCCCTAATACCTGGCCAATCAAATACTTATCCTTTAACAATGAACGTGGAGGCATATGCAGTGGCGAGTCAGGAGAACTCCCTTCCTGATGTCCGCAAAGAGGGCATATTTCCAAATCTCCCTTTTCTTCCATGCACCCCATACAAAGATGATTTAATTCCATGTGTGTCTCCACCTATTCAATGCTAAAAACGGTTTAGCTGTTTTCAGCCTGGTCTTTACCATTTCCCCACTGGAAAAATTCACCGCAAAACGGGACAAACATTAACTTGGTGTTGCCCATTTCAATTACATCGGTATGCTTTAAAGTTACAGGCGTAACCACTTCTTCATCATTAAGATAAACCAGTCCCTTGCTATCACCAGGGAATAAGCGAAAAGATTGATTTTTAGGGTTAAAGCTAACCACGGCATGATTCTCCCTTGAAACCATTTCATCACCGGCGATACTAATATCCATATCTTCAGAACGGCCAATAAAGTTTCTTTCCGCCGTGATTCGGAAATCACGTCCAAGCTCAGGCCCTTCAATTGCCACAAGCCATCCTACCACGGGATCAATGCCCAGCTTTTTCTTGTAAACACCGACTGTCTTTCCTGCTTCAGGGCCCTGCGATCCCTTAGATCCGGGGCGCTTGGCCATAGTTTTATTAATATCTATATCAAGATCCTGAACACCACAATACGGGCAAGAGGTATGTTTAGTTGAATCATAATAATGACCGTTATTACACCTTATCATAGATTGCATTATCTATTTACCCTCCCTGTTAGTTTAATCATTTTGAATCAGATCAGCTGCCGGTAAATGTAACCTTACCGGTCAATCAAAATTGCTAAAGCGGAATAATTGTCATTTCCGCTTTTCGCACGCTTTAAAAGTCTTTTTTCTAGCAAGTAAAGCCATTTCTCCGGTTCTTTGGCCTGATTAAAATCAGACTCCATCTCCAGTTCGGTTATATGTTCCCAAAAACCATCACTGCATATTAAAAAAACATCTCCAAAAACTATATCCACTGCTTTATTAATTATAACGAACCGGTGCATGGCACTACCATCAAAAGCTGCTGTAAGGCGGTTACGATCTTCATGAAAACGAATCTGATCCTGATTTATAGCCCCACTGTCGGCAAGCATCTGGGGAACACTGTGATCTTTAGTTTGAAATACCAGTTTGCCGCAGCGAAAATGGTAAAGTCGTGAATCTCCGATATGGCCCCATAAAGCCCGTTCTCCATCTATAAGCAGGACCACAAGAGTTGATTTCATGTTTGAATTGGCATGAGATTGGTCACGGACCGTACTAAAAGCACGGCGAGCATGTTCAACATATCTTTTTATATAGTCCGGTGAAAACCCGGGAGAAGCAGTAAATGCTTCTTTTACTGCTTCTCCTATTGTTTTAGCGGCCAGTTCACCTTTTTTATGTCCTCCCAGCCCGTCAGCCAGAATGTAGCAACCGAAGCCATCCTTTTCAGCATAGCAACAATAATCTTCGTTAACTTTCCTGCCTCCCGGGCTAGTTAAGAGCGAAACCAGCGTGTTCATCATTATTAAGCCTTTTGAAGTTCAAAAACTTCTTTGGGATCGGCTATATAGAAACGTTCACCGGTATTCAAATAATAAGGTTTACCTGGCTCCAGCTTCTGATTTGAAGACAGGAATGTTCCATTAGATGTGGAATCTTCCAGTATAAACTTATTGGATCTTTCATCAAACCGAATCGAAAGGTGCTTTCTGCTGACATCTTCATAGGACTGAGGATAAACCAGCTGAGCCATACGGGGATCCCGGCCGATCACCAGGTGCCCCTCAATTAGTTCTACTGATTTACCGGCAAAATGACCCGATATGCCCTTGATAGAAGTTTTGGGGCCTACAGATTTAGCCCTGGTAACAGGGGCGGTAGAGGGTTTTGCCTGAGTTACCGGTGCAGATGCTCTCTGGGTGGCGGCCCCTGCGCTTGCACCTGCGCTTGCGCCTGCCGCAGCAGCAGCGGGAGCCGATTTCTTTTTCATCATCGTAACAGCAACAGCGATTATTGCCAAAAGCGCAACTCCCCCTGAACCAATTCCGATCACTAAAGGCCTGGGATAACCAAACCATCCTTCTTCTTCGATATATACATTAGAGGAAGCAGCATCCGGTCCGTCAACATAATCACCTTCACCGAGGGCTTTCACCTTGGCCGAATAAGAACCGGCTCCATTATCCTTAATTGTTTCACTTAAATCAAGCCTGTTGGCATCTGAGCCTACATTTTGAGAAGATACTTGATTGTCATCTTTAAATAGCAGCACCTCATAACCGTCTGCATTATCGACCGGATCCCAGGCCAGAATTCCATCATCTAAGAAGCGCACATTTGAAACCTGGGCTAAAGGCTCAGGCGCAGGTGGTGGCGGTGGAGGGGGCGGAGCGGGCTCCTCTTCGTCTTCCTCTTCTTCAGCTGGAGGTGCCTCACCTGCTCTCAGGAAATCAAGCCCCCGGGAATCAAGAGCACCAATTAATTCATCTATTTCCGATCCACCGGGCAAACCTGTTAGCCCCACCTGAAAAACAGCCACCCCGACAACATGACCGTCGGCATTTATAAGCGGCCCACCTTCTGAACCCCGGTCAATACTGGTACCGGCCTGCATTACATAGTTGCGAACGTTTTGCACAGTAATTTGCTGGGAAAGCATATTTCTAACAACTTCCGTTTGCTGTGGTCTGGCAGTTGCAAGGCCCTGGGGATACCCGATGATAGTCATATCATCACCCGCGTCAATCATACTCCGGTTACCGATCATTAAAGGCCTGTAACCATAAAGAAGATGGTTGGGATCCAGTTCAAGGACAGCGATGTTAGCCCTGATTAGCGGTATTTCCACCCTGGCCGGAAAACGGTCGTCAGCAGACCTCCATACAAAGACATCTACCGAATCAACATTTCTGTTAAATGTTTGCCTGTACGTGTCCGGGTTGACATTATTCCAAGTTGTAACAACATACTGAAAAGGCTCTTCTGATCCAATCACAAAACCCGAGCCTCTTAAACTTTGCGTATCCGGATCAAAATTTCGGATATCTTCCCATCCACCCGGCCTTACCTCAATCCGGACCACGCTTTCTCGCACTTCAGCAACAGTCATTGTGCCTGCAAAAACAGATCCTGAAAATAAAAGTAAAACCATCAGACAGATTAATAACCACCATGTGCTAAAAAGACAAACTCTTTTTGTGATCATAATTCATCCCTCTTCATTGTTTATTTTTTGCGCTTTTATTCCCGTAAGATAGAATAATGACAGTAATATTATCCTGGAACCGGTTTTTCCTGATCAGGGCTTGCTTAACCATTTCTTCAGCTTTAAATTGATCGTTTTTGCTAAAATATAGCTTAATTTCATCATCTGAAAGAGTATTCGATAAGCCGTCACTGCATAATAGGATTCGATCACCTGCCTTTAACAATAACGGCTCAAGATTCTGATCAATTTCCGGTAGTTCCGGTAAACCCATATGACTG
>PWYU01000008.1 GCA_003567725.1 Syntrophomonadaceae bacterium
TACTATTTGTAATGATAATCAATTAAAGCAATTGCTTCTTTTGAGTGCATAACATTAATTATGGAGGCAATTTCTGAAGTGTGGAAATCGAGATTGCCACTAACAAAGATATCAGGTTTAACTTCTAAAACTGCTGCTAAAACAACAGTGTCATTTTGATTTCTAATAATAGACTCAGCTTCTTTAACTTTTTCATTTGAAGGGAAATCTATAAGTTCACTTTGCACAAGATTTAAAAAGTCCTGGAAAGTCTGTTCTTTACCTGGAAATTTTATTTTAAGCACTATTCTTGTTTCTAATTCTACAAATTTACTTAAAACCAGGGCGGCATTTTTGCGGTAGATAATATCAAGCAGTTCCCTTTCGTTGCCCGTGAAGGCAATACCAGAAATAATGACATTTGTATCAAGCATTATTCTCATTATCGGTAATCCTCTTTCATTAATTTTTCTCTAACCATATCAATCTCTCGCCTCAGCTCTTCTTCCGTGTAGCATTTAACTTTGGCTTCTTCTTCGATATCTTTGAAAAGCAGATCAAGAGGGGAAACAGGCTCAACCACAATCTTATCATCTTCTACATATATCTTAAGCTTTGTTTCAGGAGTTATACCCAGTTTATTGCGAATTTCTTTAGGAATTGTGATTTGACCATGAGCGGTTGCATGGATATCTTTTTTAGTTAACATAGTACTTATCCTTTCAGCCAAATTGTATTTATATTATATCAAAATTTTGTATTGTTTGTAGTATCAATCACTAGATTTGCAAAAAAAGAGTAACTACTCAGGTCCAGCCCGCTAAGCCACGGGGACGGTTCCATCGTCTTCCCTTCGGCCTACGCCTGCGCTTCGGGACGATGGAACCGTCCCCGTGGCTTAGCTTATCATTCAACAAGGGCAATAAATAGGCTGAGTAGTTACAAAAAAGAGTAATGCCTGGTGACATAAAGTCCTGGTCAATCATAAAACATGGTAATAATGTAATGATTTGGCATATAGTTTAGAGTGATTGGTAAACTGCTGCTATGAGCTGTTTTGATCGATGCGCTTAAAAGGGCAGAGGGCTAAGTGCAGCCACTTTTGCTATAAAGCCGGTTCATTACAGGTCTATTATTATAATCTGCCCTTAATTAGTACTTAATCCAGTCAATTCTGGTTACTGCATCTTGCTGCGGTTTAATTCCGTCTAACCAGTCGGGGAACCAGGAGTTGATCATTAGCTTCATAGGTTGATCGGTTAGCCCCTCTTTAAAAGTTTTGAGCAGTTCTCCGTCAACGTAAAAGCTTACTTCCCCCGGATAATAGTCGAAGCGGTATTCGTGAAACTCTTCAGTTGGATTAAAGTCAAGGATTTTTTCATGGTGGCTGCTAACGCTTCCGTCAGCGTAAGTTGTGAACCAGATTGTTCCAGAGCAGTCGTTCACTATCTCGATATCGATTTCATGGTAATAATCAGGCTGCCGGTAGAGGAAAAAACCTGTTATAGAAGAAGGGGCTTCGGGCAGTTTCATACGAACCTGGTATGAGCCGTAAAGGTGGTCATATTCTCTTGATTCTATCTGCCCGCCGTCCAGGGTGCCGGCAGGCAGGGTTATTTCTAACTGCTCATTGTTTATGGTCACATTGCCGGGTTCTAAGTTACTGCGGCCCAGCTGATGGCTGCTTCTTCGCCACAGCTCTTCGCTGAAAACTGTAAAATCTTCATGGTGCCTGATCACTTCAAAGGCGGCATTTGTTTCAACTGAATCAAGCTTCTCGGCGCCTATTTCTCCCGGTTTATCAGACCAGAGGGCCATCACTTTCGTATAAGGCCCGCTGCTTAAATCTGCTTTGTCTTCTTCCAGTGGAATCTGCCAGTTGAAAGAAATATCTGTGCTTTGCTTACTGTCAAGTGTAACCGCAATTGAAGGCAGGTCGTAGTAGTGCCCAAGGGGGTCGCGGATGCTGCAACCGGCCCAGAAGGTGCCGCTTTCTAAGGTGTCGTTTAAAATGGTCAGCTTAAAAGCAACCTCATCGCCCCTTTTGTATTCACCGCCGGATACAAAATGATCAGATATGATTATGTCTCCTGTACACTCGATTTGCTCAGGTGTGGAAGGACAAGCTTTAGATTCTTTATTAATCTCGCACGCTGAAAAAATGGCTGCGGCAAATAGCGATGCTCCAGCAGTAATTAAAAGGAACTTAGTAATATTCATCTTTTTTCTCCTTCAAAACCTTGTAGTAGGCATTGTAGCGCTAGTTCAGTTAACTGGCCGTTTCTTTTTCGCTTTGTTTTGCGGTTCCGGTGAAACTTCTTCTTTCCAGCACACCCCAGTTGCGTTTTTTGAAGAAAAAGTCGATCAGGCCGAGGAAGCGCCACCAGGTATGAAGCTGCCGGTAGAACAGGTTTTCCATGATGGCAAATCCGAACAGGGTAATTATGTCTCGCAGGCGCGGGTAACGGCGGTAATAGAGTTCTTCCATAAAAAGGGCCGAGGTAGAGAGTAGTATGCCGAGCAGGATTGCTGCTGTAAAAAAGAGGATGGCAAACGGTGGATTGATTATGCCGACAAAAACCGAAAAGATAAAAACCAGGTAGCCGGTGATTTCGATCACCGGACCCAGGAATTCATAAAAAATGAAAAAGGGATAACTGATCATACCGGTTGTACCGTACTGGGGATTTAAAAATATTTCTAAATTACCGAACAGGCTTTCTGCCAGCCCCCTTTGCCAGCGGCGCCGCTGGGTTTTCAGGCTTCTATAAGTCTCCGGAACCTGGGTCCAACAAACCGGGTCGGAAAGAAATACAACCCTGTATTGGCGGTTATTTTTTTGCAAAGTCCGCTTGACTCTAAGCACCAGTTCCATGTCTTCTCCTACTGTGTCAACGCGGTATCCGCCGGTTTCAACCACAGCCCTGCGCCGAAAAACACTGAAAGCGCCTGAAAGGATCATGACCCCCCCGATAGAGGACCAGCCGGCTCGCCCAAACAGGAAAGCGCGCAGGTATTCAACGATTTGAAAGCGGACCCAGAATTTAGGCGACAGATTGACTTCTGTAACCTTGCCGTCTTCAATACGGCAGTGGTTGGCAGCAGTGATTGTGCCACCTGCCGCAACTATGCGCCAGTCCTTGGCAAAAAGATCGACTATCTTTAGCAGGGAATCTGTATCGATCAGGGAATCAGAATCGATGTTACAGAAAAGCGGAAATTGAGAAACGTTTATCCCGGCGTTAAGGGCATCTGACTTGCCCCCGTTGTCCTTGTCCACTACAAGCAGGTTGGGATAGTCTCTCGACCGGTAAGTTGACCGGATTGTGCTGCAGGGTATATCAAGGTTATAGTCGCGGGCATATTCCTCTAAGTTGAAATGCTCTTTTAGCACCCCCAGGGTGTCGTCCCGGGATCCGTCGTTAACGAGAATAATTTCATATTCAGGATACCGCAGAGCAAGAGCGGAATAAGTTGTTTCAGCAATAGTTGATTCTTCGTTATAAGCGGGAATAATGATCGCCAGCGGCTTGTAAAATTCGGAGCGAAAAGGCTGGTGACGATCGGTTGCCTTTTCAATATGCTTCTGGCTTCGTAAACCGCCAAAAGAAATTAACACCAGCAGCAGGTAAAAGCCGTTTATGCTGATAAAATAAAAGATCACAAAGATATTATAGAAAATAAGGATAATCATCCAGGTGCTCATATTTGCATTTGCACCTCATTTCGGTTTAAAGCATAAATGCTGATGGCCGCTGCTTTTTGATCCGGATCTGCCGTTTTTCTATTTAATATTTTTAAACCGGGCTCGCCTGCGCTGCGCAGGGCTTCAGCAGCGTGAAAGCGAACCCACCAGTGCTTGTCAGATAGTAATTTTTCCAGGATTGGCAATGTTTCCCGGTCGCCGGTTAGCTTCCAGGCCTGGGCGCTAAAATTACGTACCACCCAGTAGGGATGTTCAAGATAGGGTTTCAGATCAAGATTAGGTGGTACTGACTTCATGTTGAGGAAAGCTTTAAAAATATGAACAGAGGTTTCATCATCAGCGTCTTTAAGCATTTCTTTTAAGAAAGGCAGCGCTTCCCGGTATTTAAAATAGCCGAGTAAATTGATCATTAGTGACCTGTAAACAGAAAGGTTGATTTTATCATTGCCGGTTGCCTGCTGCATGGTGGGATTTTTTAAAAAACTGAGGGCATCCGGGCATATTCTTTCACCATAGATGGTCAACATTTCAATAATCCCCTCATAAGTAAAATAAGTGCTGTTGAGCAGGGCTTTTACTGCCGGTATAAAAGAGCTTTTTTCTCCCGACCTGGCCAGGCCGTATACGGCTGATTGGATCAGGAGTTGATTGTCGCTTTGCAGTAACTTCTTCATTTCAGGTACTGATTGCCAGCAATGCATTGTACCTAAGGCTTTTGCAGCGATTGCTTTACCTGCTGTGCTGCTGTAAAACAGTATTTTTCTGTAATGGTCAATTAAACCAATCTCCCGGCAGAGCGCTTTTGTCTTTTCAAAATCATTACCGGTTAATACTTCCAGGTAGGGGGCAAAGAATGTCCAGAGCCAGTAGTAGCGGTTTTCGCCTTTTATCAGCCCGGCCGCTTTTTCGAGGTCTATATCGCCAAGCAGGTAATTTAAATATATATCTTGCCATTCCTGTTCTTTCTGCTTATATTTATGGTTGTTGATGGAGGTAATAAAACGGATCCAGATCATGGCTAAAAGCATCACTGCTATAGCCGCGGCGATGATAGTGATGATGACTAGCAAAGTTCGAAGATAAGGATCGATCATTTAATCATTCTCCATAATTTGTTTCAGCCTGGTGATCAGATCATCAGGCTGAAAGGGTTTGGTCATATAATCCTTGGCTCCCAGTTCCAAAGCCTGGTGCAGGTCGTTCTCCCGGCTTTTGATCGAAAGAATTAGCACGGGTAACTGCGGTTTTGCGGAGTGGACTTTTTTTAAGACCTGGATTCCATCCAGAAAAGGCATCATGATATCGAGAATGATGGCTTTGATGTCTTCCTCCAGGGCTGTTTTAAGGGCAGCTTTACCGTCAAATACTGACAGGGCTTTAAAACCTTCTTTTTCCAGCTTAAAAGAAATCAAACGGTTTAAGCCGGGGTCATCTTCAGCTACCAGGACTTGCTTTAAATCTGTCATAACTGTATTGTTTGACCTCCTCTGGACAGTCTTTGGATTTATTGTTAACCAGTCCTGCTTAATTATTAAGCCACGGGGACGGTTCCATCGTCTTCTCTTCGGCCTACGCCTGCGCTTCGGGACGTTCGAACCGTCCCCATGGCGCCGCTTATCATTCAACAAGGACAATAGGCTGAGTAGCTACAACTGTTTTAATCTATTATGAAGCCTGGCAGGGACACAGTGAAAACACTTCCTTCACCGGGAGCGCTTTCTAAGCTGATCTTCCCGTCATGGCGCCGGATTACTCTTTCGACAATATACAGGCCAACGCCGGTGCCGCCTTTATTGCGGACACCGGGATGTTCAACCCGGTAGAACATTTCAAAAATGTTCTTTAGGTCTGTTTCCGGGATGCCGATGCCGCTGTCGCTGATCTTAACTATCAGCTCTTTTTCTTCCCGGTCAAACCATGCTTCTATACTGACAGTGCCTGCCTCGGTATATTTAATGGCATTACCGATGAGGTTGCTGAAGGCCTGGCTGAGGCGTTCTTTGTCTCCCAAAAGGCCTAAACCGGTTGCAATATTGTGGTTTAAAACCAAGCCTTTTTTTGCGGCTTCATTTTTAAAACTGCGGATGAGGCTTTTAATAAGCGCAGACAGGTTCGTAACGTTCTGCTGGTAGGAATAATCGGTTCCTTCAAAGCGACCCATTTCAAGCAGGTCTTCGATATAGTTGGCCAGTTTTTGTTCTTCGTTGTAGATAGTATTTAAAAATTCTTGCTGCAATTCATTGATCTCTCCGGCATCCCCGGACAAAATGAGATCCAGGTAACCCTGCATGTTAGCAAGCGGAGTTTTTAATTCGTGGCTAAGTGAGCTAAAAAACCGGGCTTTTTGTTCTTCCAGTTCAACTTTGGCGCTGACATCGCGAAATATTTCAATTCCCCCGATTAAGGTACCGGAAATGCTGTGCAAAGGGGTAATGCCAACCTCCACTATAACCAACCGGCCCTCTTTGTGGAGGGCTTTTAGAGTCAGCGGTTCAGAGGGGACTTTATTACTGTGCATTGCTTTGTGCAGGGGGCACAGTTCTGTGCTGCATAGCTTATTACCGGCCAGATCAGTATGTTCCAAAATGCTATCGGCACAGCGTTTTCCCAGCACCTCTTCCTGCTTGTATCCGGTAATGGTTTCAGCGGCTTTGTTCCAGTACATAATTTTTCTTTCGGGATCGGTGATATAAATACCATCGCTGATCTGGTCTAAGAGGTTAATTAAAAAAGAGACTTCTTTGGGGAAAGTGCTTTGATATTTAAGTAGGGAATCTGGTTTTTGATCTTTTTGGTTTTTTTTGGTTTTTTTATCAGTCATTTTTACCCCTCATTTTCTGCGCTTTCGAGAATATTTTTTAAAACCGGCTCATACCACTGGAAGTAGAAGCGATATTCTAAGGGGAGGCCGGGAAGATATGAAAAAAAGCGCTGTAAAGCTGCGCTACCGGACAGGCAGGCAGGCAAAAGGGCGGGGAGCTGATCGGCAAAGTCTCCGGCAAAATATATCCGCTTTGCCTTGCCGGGCGGGTCATGTTTGATCATGGCCGGAAATCGGTGGGAAAGGCCCCTGGCCTCGAGGGCTTCGCGGTTTTTTTCTGCTATTGGCAGCTCGTAGTAGGCAAGGATTTCTGCATGTTCATTGTCTTCATCAAATTTAAGCAGCTCCACCCAGTAAAGATAAGGCGCTTGCCGGGATGTGCCCTGGAGCAGTTCGTGGTTGCCGCTTCTAACAACCGGCCAGGGGTAATTAAACTGCTCTTCTTTGATGATCACCAGGTCGGTGTACCAGCCCAGGCCGGTAACATCTTCGCGCACAAAAACCATCCCTGCTCCTGTTAAATCCCACTCCAGACCGTAGATCCGGCTGTAGAGTTCTTTCATCCAGAAAGCAGTTTCATCAAGATCGGCATAATAGCGGGCTAACCAGCCATCATAGGTTACTGCAAAAAGCTCTTCTAAAATGCCGGCAGCTTCTGGATCAAGGTAGGTAGGATAGCCGAAGATATTGTGTTCGCCGATTAAGATGCGGCCCTCTGTGGCAGCAAAATCTTTGATTGCCTTTGATTCGTTTTTAGTAAAACCGCCGTAGATTAAATCGATATCCTGGTGTTCATGAGGAAGCCTTTCTTCGTATAGCTCAAGGCCTTCTTCATAATCGTAAATACCATAGGTGTCTGCAAGGTAGAGCAGATCCACATCGGTCAGGTCTTCTTCTGCCAGGATATCTTTGGCGCCGGTTTCGGGATGGTAACCCAGGTAATCTTCATCTTTTTGATAGAAATGACCTCCTGAATCGGTAAAGCGGCGATGTTCGGCAATCCAAAAGATAGCGCGGTGCTCGCGGTAATCAGGCTCGGGTACCGTTTTATCGACCACGAGGAGGTTTATCTTCCCGGTCGGTAAAAGATGCCAGGTTGAAATGTAGCCTCCGATTAAAACGGCGATAATAAGTAAAACATGCCAGCGCTGCATATCTTTTACCTTTCTTAAATAATTGCTTGTATTAAAAAATCCGGCTTATCTTTCTTGATCTTCTTTACAAGTGGGTATAATTCCTTTTAAGATTATGGTATGAGGGAAAACATTTTTGTCTTTTCTATGATTCGGGGCGCTCTATAGAAGGATAAAGGTTTACACTGGTATGTTTTTTCAGGTGGACCGGTGCGGTCAAAGCAGGCCGGCATACTTTTTTAAGTTTAAGTCTGGTAATGATTATTTCAAGGTGCCGAAATAATCGGCAATAAGATCATAACTGTCTTTCAACCTGAAGCGGTGCCGGGGTTCCTCCCAACCGTCCCAGAGATAAGGCGAAATGCTTTCTGTAAAACGGTTTTCTATACGCGGTTCAAAATCGATCACCTCCGGTTCTCCTTCCGGGAATGTCTTTTCCTTTTCTTTGCTGTAAGTGGCAGCATATAAGATGAAGCCCTCTGTTGATTGATAGGATAGTTCATCACGCGCCGGATGTTCCAGATACTGACCGGTATCATTGATAATCTTATGTTCCGAAGGATCTGAAACATTAAGGAGCATCCAGGGCAGGCGGATCTTTATCCGGCCGGTTTCACTGTCGAAATACCAGTGAGCCAGCGAATTGTAGTCTTCCTCCCCCGGGTTGTAGCTGCCGTAATTTAATGTACTTTCATCTGCATAAAGCGCTTCAAAGATTCTCCCATCGGCGGTAATCCGTTCACGATTGACAAGAGTTTCAATGCGGGTAAACCTGCCTTCATGGGTTGGTTCAGGGTTAAAATTAAACTTTCCCCGGTTGTAAGAAGGCACTGTTAACAGGGAGGCCTCCTCTGGTGAGGCAATGTGGAGCAGGAATACTGCACCTGTAGGTAGTTCAGGAAGGCCGCTAAACGGAATTTGAAAATCGCCGGCGTCCCGGAAACCGGTGTCAATGCCCACAGCAAAACCCAGGTCCTCCCAGGGGATTTCTTCTCCGGAAGCCTGATTTTCAAAATCTATGGCGATGGACAGGTAAAAGAAAGCTTCATCTGCCCCTGTATCTATGGCTATGATTTTACCAAAAGAGGCGGGTTGGCCTTTAACGGGCTGGAAAACAGTTTGATTGGAAGCAGAGATCCAGTTTGTGTAAAGCTGATCATGGCTGCGCCCCGGAGGTTCCACTGCGACCAGCCCGTAATTCTGTTCCGGGCACATCGCGTTTTGCCACAATACCTGCCGTTCCCAGGGAACCATGTATGGTTCGGTGTTCCAGGTTTTTTTAGCCCATTCGTCAGTCCATTCGAATATGATCCCACCGGCATAACCTTCATCTAAAATGGAGCGCATCATGCGCACGGTCATTTCTCCCTGGTCGGTTTCATCAAGTCCCCCATGGTGCAGCCCGTCCGGGCTTAAATGGGCGGTGTTCAGGGAAGTGGATATGCCGAATTCGGCGACCAGGGCCGGGTAGGATGGATGGATTTCCATAAACTTGTTCAAATAACCTTTATATCTAAATACCCCTTCGTCGTCTTCATATTCAGCAAAGGCTGGTTCGTTATTCATGAAATCCGGATAGTTAGGGTAGATATGGTAAGCTCCGAAAAATCCGGACCTGTTAAGGGGGCCGGCTGAAAAAATATTAGGATCTACTGTCTCGCGCACGTTATAGCCGGGAGTACCGTCTGCCTCATATTCAGTTTTGTGATCTAGAGGATCGAGAGTCGGCCAACTGACAAAGCCGGCAGGATACTGCCAGCCGTACCGGTCCTGGCTGTGAGCAAGAGCCCGATCGCACATCTCGGCTATCCAGGTTTCGGTAGGGGAGGCTTTGCCGGGAGCTGCCCGGACGTAATCGCCGTCATATCCATCAAGCTCTGGATTGGCCCTGTCAGTAGCTTCTACTTCTTCTGGCTCCAGCTCGCGACCGATAAGAATCCCTAAAACGTAGGGTGAAACATCGGCTGAATAATTGCCGTAAGCACGGTAAGGGCGGGCAGGGATGTCTGCATTACCGTGCAGGGCGTCGATAACCAGTTCGATTTCCTTTAAATATGCTTCCCGGTAATCTTCATCGTGAAAGTTCAGGCCAGGTACATCGTCGTGGGGCCAGATTTCCTGGATCAGGTAAATTTTTGCGTTGTCCGGATCAGAGTTGAATTCTTTTAGAACACTGTAAAATGCGGGATCTAAAAGGGTATAGATGCGAACAGTGTTAGCGTTCATAGCAGCGATATCTTCCAGCCATGAACGGTAAAGCTCCCGGTCTGCAGGGAACTGGGTATACCAGCGCCCGGGCAAGGAGGTGCCTGCATTAACCCCTTTAACTATAAGATCCGACCAGCTTTCACCGTCATAAACTTCAAAATAGCGCTCAGTGGTCCGCGCTATAAAGCTGGTATCGTTAACCTGGAAGTGGCCTATTTCGGGTGCTTCTTCTTTTTCACAACCCATCGAAAGGCTGATCATAAGGAAGATAACTATCATAACCAGGAGCAGTTTCTTTAAACCCAAAATATACATCCCCCGCATATCAGATAATTTACGCCTATTATAACATACCACCCGCTGCGTTCAGGGCCAGTTTTTCCTTAAGCCTTGCTATGCGGTAGTTGCTGTAGACCCGACCCCGCCCCGACTTTTACATTTAGTTTAGCAAATTGACCTGGATTAACATAGAAAACTTTTTAAAGGCGCAGATTTTTGCGTTATTAGGTTTTTCTATTGTAACTACTCAGCCTATTGCCCTTAGCGTCCCCTGTGGCTCTTTGATATGCCTCAACAGAAGTGAGGTGATGTTCTATGATCAAAAAGGCCTGAAGAAACGGGGCGGCGTAAAACCCAAAAGTAATTTAATTCACAATTTCTAAGTTTTAAAAAAAATTAAAAAGAAGGGTATTTTTAATTTATGGCGAATCTATATTTCATAATGGTAAATGAAGCTTCATATTGTGAATTTAATTTTCAATTTTAGGGAGACATAAAAATATATTGAAAGCAAATCTTTCAAAAAAGCCAACCACCATTGCTTCTGTAAAGAAAGCAGTATCTATTTTGGATTTATTTATTGAAAACCAGCGCCCGCTGGGGGTTAAAGAAATTAGTAAAAACCTTGATCTGAATTTTTCTACTGCACATCACCTGGTGAGGACATTAACATTGGCGGGATATTTAAAACAAGAGAAAGAAACAAAAAAATACGGCCTGGGCGTTAAAACCCTGCAGTTAGGGGTGGCAAGCCAGGTATTTTTTCAACAGGTAGTTGAGAAGGCAAAACCGATTTTAAAAGAATTAGTTTCCAGGGTAAATGAAGATGTAAACCTTGCTATTTTGGACAACAACGATATTATTTATATTGGAAAAGAATCAAGTAATCATGCCATGCGTATTTTTACCCGCCTGGGAGCCAAGGCTCCTTTATATTGCACCGGGGTTGGTAAAGTATTTCTTGCCGAGAAAAAAATGGAAGAACTTAAGCAATATTTTGAAGAAGAACAGATAGTATCTAAAACAGAAAATACCTTAACCACATGGAACAGTTTTTTAAATGATATCAGAAAAGCTAAAAAAGATGGTTTTGCTCTAGACAGAGAAGAAATGGAGGAAGGGGTTGCCTGCATAGCTGTGCCAATTAAAAATTATGAAGGTGAAGTGAAAGCTGCTTTAAGTGTTTCCGGCTTGGCCTCTAGGGTTTTGGGTAACAAGGATTATTTAAAAGAGGAGCTTTTATCTTCAGCCAAAGCGTTATCTATCGAACTGGGCAGGGGCGTTTCTCCAGAGGTGGAAGAAGTTCAAGGCATTAGCAAAGATCAGGGCAATAATAAAGATACTAAAAAAAATGATCCAATAGGAATTTTTGATTCGGGGATGGGCGGTTTTTCAGTTTTAAAGCCGTTATTGAAAAAATTACCCAATGAATCAATCTTGTATTTTGGTGATACTGAACGCAGGCCTTATGGTCCGAAACCGCTAAGCACAGTAAGAAAATATGTTTTAGAAATATGTAGCTACCTGGTTAATATGAATGCAAAGCTTATTGTTATAGCTTGTAATACAGCAAGTGTTGCTGGTGAGCGGGAAGCAAAACAAACTTACCCTCATATTCCGGTTATTGGTATGGTCGGCGCAGGTGTGAATGGTGTGTTGCGAAGAACTGTATCAAAAAAAATAGCTGTACTGGGAACAAAGTGTACCGTCGAAAGTGGTGTGTTTCAAAAGCAATTTTTCAACTTAGATCCTTTAATTAAAACTTATCCGGTGGCAACGGAAGATTTGCTGCGAATGGCGGAGCTGGGGGGAGAGTCAGCAGGTTTTTCCAGGGAAGAGATGATTTCTCTTGCCCAAGATGCTATTTGCCCGGTATTAGAAGAAGGCGTTGATACTATCCTCTTAGCCTGTACTGATTTTCCATGTATTATGGATATTTTAGAAGAAGTTGTAAACAGGCAGGCTGTAATGATTGATCCTGCACCTGAAGTGGCAGTCCAGGTTGAAAAGTTGCTTAAAGATAATAACTTAAAGAAAGATGAAGAATTATCATCGGAACTTTTGTTTTTTATTTCAGGAGAAGATGTAAATGAGTTTAACAGCTTTGGGAAAGAGTATCTAAAGATAGATATATCAGCGAGTCAAATAGACTTAACCTAAAGAAGAAGAAATGGAGGTTGAAAATGAGATGAAAAGCCGTACTGCCGAAAAAATGAATCTCATCCCCTTCTCAGGGATTCGCAAGGTTTTTGAAAAAGTGAATGAGCTAAAAAGCCAGGGGGAAGATGTTATAAACCTGTGTATAGGAAGACCTGATTTTGACACACCTGAACATATAAAAATCCAGGCAAAAAATGCTATGGATAATGGATTGGTGCACTACACATCGAATTATGGTTTGGAGGAACTACGAAATGTAGTTAGTGAAAAATTTAAAAAAGATAACGGGCTGAATATTGACGGATCTCAGGTTATTATGACAGTAGGTGCCAACGAAGCTGTTTTTATTACAATGATGGCAACTCTTGATCCCGATGATGAAGTAATTATACCAAATCCCACCTGGCCTCATTATGAAACCTGTGCAGTAATGACAGGTGCAAAACCGGTAAGCGTTCCTTTAAAGGAAAAGAATGGTTTCATTCTCGATCCCGCTGATTTAGAAGCTGCAATCTCAAATAAAACAAAATTACTTATTTTAAATACACCTGGGAACCCTACCGGTGGTGTATACAGTGAAAGTGACCTGGAAGCAGTTGCAGAAATAGCAAAAAAGCATGACTTGCTGGTTTTAAGTGATGAAATATATGAGCACCTTGTTTATGATCAGGCCAGGCATAATAGTATAGCTAAATTACCCGGCATGCAGGATAAAACCATTATCGTTAATGGGTTTTCCAAAGCTTACTCCATGACAGGCTGGCGCCTTGGCTATGTGGCAGCTCCCCCGGATATCATTTCAGCCATGATTAGAATCCATCAATATACCGTGACTTGTGCAACATCATTTGTACAGGCCGGAGGTGTAAGTGCGTTAACCTCATCTCAGGAATGTGTTAATGAAATGAAATCAGCTTTTGATGAGCGAAGAAAAATGGTGGTTTCACGGCTCCAAAAAATAAAAGGCATCAATTGTAACAATCCCCAGGGAGCTTTTTATGTTTTTCCTAGCGTTAAAGAAACGGGTCTTTCTTCTGAAGAAGCTGCCTATCATTTTATTGGACATGGTGTCGCTATGGTTCCGGGTTCAGCTTTCGGGGAGTACGGGGAAGGTTATTTAAGGATTTCTTATGCCAGTTCATATGAAATCCTGGAAAAAGCGATGGATCGGATCGAAAAAGCCGTTGATCTTATATAATAAAAAATTGAGGAGGAATTAATAACGATGCAATTAAAAGAGCCACAGGAAGTTTTATTAATGGGACCCGGTCCCAGCCCGGTTCATCCAGAAGTGCTTCATGCCATGAGCTGGAACACTTTGGGTCATCTTGATCCCGATTTTATGGAAATTATGAACCAAACCACAGATTTAATACGTTATGTTTTTGAAACCGAAAACCAGGTAACACTACCAATATCAGGAACAGGCAGTGCCGGTATGGAAGCGGCTTTGGTTAATATGTTAGAACCGGGTGATAAAGCTATAATTTGTGTCAATGGTGTTTTTGGCACCCGCATGGCTGATGTAGCTTCCCGCTGCGGAGCAGAGGTGATCGAAGTAAAAGCGCAATGGGGCAGCCCTATCGAATATGAAGATGTAAAAAAAGCATTACAAGCTAATGATAATGTTAAGATTGTAGGCATTGTGCATGCGGAAACTTCTACCGGCGTTATGCAGTCACTGGAACCAATCGTTGAAGTAGCCCATCAATATGATGCCCTGGTCATAGCCGATACTGTGACCTCACTGGGTGGATTACCGGTAAAAGTCGATCAGCGGGGGCTGGACGTAGTCTACAGCGGCACCCAAAAATGTATCAGTTGTCCGCCCGGATTAGCCCCCTTGACTTTAAATGAAAGGGCTTTGGCTGCTTTTAAGGCGAGAAAAAACGCTGTTCAGAGCTGGTATCTTGATCTTTCAATGCTTACCAGGTACTGGGGAGAAGAAAGATTTTATCATCATACAGCTCCTGTCAACATGATTTATGCTTTATTTGCTGCTTTGACTCTAATCAAAGAGGAAGGGCTGCAGGCTAGATTTGACAGGCATTTGTTGAACAGCAAGGCCCTTGTTAAGGGTTTTGAATCCCTGGGCCTGGAAATGTTGACCCCGGAAACTTATCGTCTGCCCAGTTTGCATGCAGTTAAGATTCCTGAAGGGGTAAATGACACTGATGTAAGAGGAAGGCTGCGTAAAGAGCATAATATTGAAATCGGTGGCGGATTAGGCCCCTTCAAAGGCAATGTTTGGCGAGTTGGTCTTATGGGTCATGGTTCCCAACAGGCAAATGTTGAAAGACTGCTTAATTCGCTGGCAGAAGTGCTGCAATCTTTAGGTCATAATTGTTCCGGTAAAGAAGCGATAGCTGCTGCAGAACAAGTGTACAAAGCAGATAGCTAAGGAATAAATCCAACCTGATGGAGGTATAAAACATTGTTCAAGCTAGCAGGAATATATGCACCCATTGCAACGGCATTTAAGGATGGTGAGATAGCTTATGAGGAATTACGAAGTAATCTTGAAAAATGGGAAAAGACAAGCCTGGCAGGCCTGGTGGTTTTAGGTTCCAACGGAGAATTTGTATTGTTGGACGAAGATGAGAAAGTAAAGTTAACAGCTTTTGTTAGGGAGAATTTTTCTTCTGAAAAACCAGTTATTGCCGGGACTGGATGTGAGTCCACCGGGGCTACTATCCGGTTAACAAAAAGTTGTGCTGAAGTTGGAGTAGATGCTGTTTTAGTTCTGACTCCTACATATTATAAGGGGAGTATGACCGATGAGGCTTTGAACGGGTTTTTCCAGGAAGTTGCTGATGCTTCACCTGTGCCTGTGATTCTATATAATATGCCCAGAAATACCGGGGTCAATATGTCCGTCCCGCTTGTAACCGCACTTTCAAAACACCCGAACATTATTGGTATAAAAGATTCATCCGGTAATATTGTTCAGATAGCCGGAATCTTGGCCGAGACAGATCCTGATTTTTCTGTTTTTGCCGGCTCAGGAAGCTTTCTTTATGCTTCGCTTTGCCTGGGGGCCACCGGTGGCACTTTGGCTGTAGCAAATATATTGCCCAACCAATGTCACCGGATTTTAGAATTATACAATGCCGGTGAGTATACGAAGGCTAAAGAAATACAATTTAGAATACTTGAAGCCAACGCAGCTGTGACCGCGAAGTGGGGCGTAGCAGGATTAAAGGCAGCTATGGATATGATGGGCTATTATGGTGGGGAGGTTAGAAAACCATTGCAGGAATTACTGGAAGACAATAAGAAAGAGCTAAAATTGATTTTAAAACAGTGGGATCCTAACGATAAAAAAGATTAGGATTTGTTTTTCGGGCCCTGGCCCCGCCGGTAAACACTTTGTAAGGTTTTTGATAGATGAGATAACGCATATCATAAATGGTAAGTCAAGGATGCTTTGCAGTTTAAAAATTTAAATTTCACATTGTTAATATGCAAAATTTACATTTATGAGTGGCAGGAGTTTCTTGTTAATAGTGCAATATTTATAAATACATTGTTATCTCTGATTAATCAGGTTTTATCTTTATCAAAAATTTTTTAAATTGGTTTGGGAGGTGGTAATACGCATATCTGTTTTACTTTTTGTTGTTTTTGGTACTGAAAAATATTAAGGAGGGTATAAATTGAGTAGAAAAAGAAGTTTATGGAGTTTTCTATTTGTTGGGTTACTTTTATTCGTGCTTATTTTTGCTGGCTGTGCAGATGAACCTGCAGAGGATCCCGTTGATGAGCCAGATGAAGAAGTGGACGAGGATGTGGATGAAGAAGAAGAAGCAGAACCGGACGAAGATCTATATGAGGGTGATTTGCTCGCCAACTCGGTTTGGCCGGAAGATAACCACCAAACCAGGGCTTTGTATGAGCTTTCTGAAAGGCTTCAAGCAGCTACCGATGGTAGGGTAGGCTTCAATATTCAGTCCGGTGGTGCTTTAGGCTACACTGACCCTGAGCTAATTACGGGCGTTAGAGACGGCATCGTTCCCGTATCAACTATTATGGCCAGCGGTGCTGCTGGAGAAGAGCCGCTTTTGGACGTAACTACCTTGCCGTTCTTGCTGCGGGATTATGATGAAGCCCGGCTATTTTATGACACATATAAACCCTATTTCAACGAAATACTGGAAGATAAATGGAACCAGAAACTGCTTCTGGTATCACCGTGGCCTGGAGCCGGAATTTGGACCCAGCATCCGGTTGAATCCGTAGATGATATGGTAGGTTTAGAAACTCGAACTTACGATAGAAATGGGGCGCTCGTAATGGAAGCAGCTGGCGGCACGCCTCATCCCCTGCCTTTCAGTGAGGTTTACTCATCACTGGCAACCGGAGTAATTGATTCTGTAATCACCTCAACACCAACAGCAGTTGATGCCAAGTTCTGGGAAGTACTGGACTATTATACTCCCATGTTTATGACACTTGGTATGGAGATGTTTGTAATTAACATGGATGAGTTTAACGCGATGGATTCAGGAACCCAGGAAACCTTGCTTTCAGTTGCAGCAGAGCTGGAAGATGATTTATGGAACAACATCGCAGAAATTGACCGTGAAAACGAACAAATCTGTGTTGATAACGGTATCGAAGTAGTTGAACCGCCTGACCAATACTTTGAAGACATCGCGGCGGTAACTAGTGAAATTCGTGAAGAGTGGCTCCAGGAACAAGCTCCTCCCGAGGCACAGCAAATAGTAGATGAATTTAATGAAAAAGTCGGTCGCTAATTAGAGAATAATTTAAAAGCATAGGCCTGACTTAATTAATAGTTAGGCCTATGCTTAGTAATGAAAAGGAGCAGGTAATGATGGAAAAGTTTGTTAATTTTATAGACCGCCTTTCTAATTCTTTTGGTGTTATTGCTGCTATACTTGTTATGATTGGACTGACCCTGATTCTTGTTGAAGTAGTAATTCGAGGGACTTTTGGAGGCACTCTTTACATTACCCTTGAATATGTCAGATACATTACCAGTGCCGTAACCTTTTTAGCGCTGGGATATACACTAAAAGAAAAAGGTCACATCAGGGTTAATTTCTTACATGAAAGACTAACCGATCGACAAAGAAATTTGCTTAATATGTATGCTTTTTTGGTGGGCTTCATCGTAGCATCCTTACTGACCATCACCTCATTCGGTTTCTTTTACGGGCACCTACTAAGTGGAAGTACAGCTTATACTCTTTCCCAAACCCCTATGGCCATTCCGACGTTCTTTTTGCCGGTCGGTCTATTAATATTTACATTACAGTTTGTTGCGGAATTTTTCCGTTCCATAATACTTCTAAAGACCGGACAAACAAGCGAAGTTGAGTCAAGCGCTCTGGGGCGCTAAGGCGAAACAGAGCTTACATCAGGAGGTTGAAATATTGGATCCGATATATGTAATTTCCCTTACTTTGATTGTAATCCTTGCTTTTTTTCTTGTAAGCACGGTCTGGATAGCGGTTACATTGTTTATTGTCGGCCTGCTCGGTATCACCATTTTTACAGATTTTGATGCCATGAAAATAATGGCTAACATATTATGGGGCAGCACTGCTCAATCGAGCTTATTCGCACTGCCTCTGTTTGTTTTAATGGGAGAAGTAATTTTCCGCAGCAAAATGTCAGCAAACTTGTTTGCAGGTTTAAATCCCTTGTTACATAAACTGCCAGGCCGATTATTGCATGTTACTGTGGTGGCTTCTGCAATGTTTGCTGCAGTAAGCGGTTCTTCAGCAGCAACCTGCGCTACAGTAGGTAAAATTGTCTTGCCGGAAATGGATGCCAGAAACTATGACCGGAAAATGGTTTTTGCCATCCTGGGAGGCTCAGGTACCCTTGGCTTTCTAATTCCACCCAGTATGGTTATGATTGTTTACGGTATTACTGCTAATGTCAGCATCGGGCAGCTTTTTATTGCAGGGCTTATCCCGGGAGCTATGATAGCTGCCATCTTTATGCTTTATATAATCATTCGTGCCCTTATCAATCCTAATCTCGCTCCTGCCGACGATGCCACTTATACCGGGAAAGACTATCTCAGATCGATACCGCTGGTTCTGCCTGTTTTCCTGCTGATCGGAGCAGTCCTGGGCAGTATTTATTTAGGATGGGCTACACCTACCGAAGCCGCTGCTGTTGGCGTTTTTGGCGCTTTCATATTCGCCTATTTCAACAAAGCTTTAAAATGGGATAATTTTAAGGAAGCATTAATGGGATCGATAAAAACAGCCTGCATGATTATGTTTATCGTGGCCAGTGCTTCTTTTATATCAGTGGTTGTAGGTTACCTGGGTATTCCCAGGATGTTAACTCAAACTATAGCCGAAATGGGTTTATCTCCTTACATGCTGCTTGTAATTTTATCGATAATGTATCTTATCCTGGGCTGCTTGCTGGATGGTTTTTCCATGGTCGTTATGAGTATTCCTATCGCCCTACCCCTGATCACTTTTGCCGGCTTTGATCCACTTTGGTTCGGTATATATCTTGTTATAATGATACAAATATCTCAGATTACGCCTCCTATCGGTTTTAACCTTTTTGTAATTAACGGAATTACCGACGAAAATATATTTAAAATTGCCCAGGCTGTGATTCCGGTTTTTATTTTAATGTTGGTGGCGGTTGCTATAATAGCTATCTATCCTGAAATTGTGTTGTTCTTACCAGGGTTGATGTGGTAATGACAATTTGAGTGTTGCTGAATATGTTGCAATAGCTAAGTTATTCGTAACAGTATATCTGTAATAATTAATCTAAAGGAGGTTAAATTGGTTTAAATATGAATAATAATGGGACCTATCGTTTAGGAGTTGACATCGGAGGCACATTTACAGATTTTGTTTTAATTAAGGAGGAGACCGGGGAAAACAGGATCGGTAAGAATTTAACCACGCCCGAAGATCCATCAGAAGGAGTAATTACCGGTCTTACGAACCTTATTGAAGAAGAGAAAATTGATCCCCACCAGATTTCAACGATAGTCCACGGGACCACCCTGGTAACCAATGCTTTAATTGAGAGAAAAGGTTCGAAAACGGGCCTGCTTACCACGGAGGGATTTAGGGATACATTAGAAATTGCCAACCAGTACCGTTTTGATCCTTATGATGTGTACCTGGAAAAACCGGAGCCCTTGGTACCCAGGAACCTGCGTTTTACCTTGGATGAAAGAGTATTGGCGGATGGAACTGTTTCCAAGCCTTTGGATCGTGGTGAATTGGAAGAACGGGTTAGGAAGTTCCAAAAGATGGGTGTCGAAGCAATTGCTATTTGTTTTATGAACAGTTTCATAAATGGTGTCCATGAAAAAGAAGCTCTAAAAATCATTAATGAAACTGCTCCTGAAATGTATGTTTCTATCTCTTCAGAGGTAATACCAGAAATACGTGAATATGAAAGAACTTCAACAACAGTAGCTAACGTTTTTGTTAAAGCCACAGTAGAAAGATATTTACAAAAAGTAACCCAAAGATTACAAGAACTCGGATTTGAAGGCAATTTTTTCATGATGCTATCTAATGGTGGAATTTGTACTGTAGAAACTGCCTGTGAATTTCCTGTTCGGATATTGGAATCCGGCCCTGCTGCCGGTGCCCTGGCAGCTGCAATGTACGGTGAAAAAGGTTCTTTTCCCAACGTTCTTTCATTTGATATGGGAGGAACTACCGCTAAATCTTGTATTATCGAAAATAATACGCCATTAAAGGTTAACGAATTTGAAGTGGCACGAGTTTATCGCTTTAAAAAGGGAAGCGGTCTGCCAATTAAAGCTTCTGTAATAGAAATGATTGAAATTGGAGCCGGGGGCGGCAGCATGGCCTATATTGATAAATTCGGACTATTGAAGGTAGGCCCTCATAGCGCCGGCTCCAATCCCGGTCCGGTAAGCTATGGGCTTGGTGGAACTGAACCTACGGTTACCGATGCTGATTTAATGTTAGGATATCTTGATCCAAATTTCTTCCTGGGTGGAAAGATGAAATTGGATAAAGATGCGGCATATAAGGCTATGAAAGAAAAAATAGCTGACCCGCTTGGAATTGATCCTGTAGAGGCAGCATGGGGAATACACAAAGTAGTAAATGAGAACATGTCAAATGCCGCTCGAATTCATGCCATTGAATATGGCAAGGATCTGGCCCAGTTCCCCCTCTTTGCTTTCGGAGGGGCAGGTCCCGTCCATGCCTACAATGTTGCCAGAAATCTAGGAGTTGATGCAGTTGCTCTTCCTTTAGGTGCCGGGACCACCTCCGCACTTGGTCTTTTATGTGCTCCGCTTGCCTTTGATTATGTGCGCAGCTATTATGGGCGTTTAGATTCTATAGATTGGCAAGAAGTAAATCGCTTTTTTGATGAAATGATCAAAGAGGGTAAGGAACTTTTAGTTAAAGCAGGACTAAAAGAGGAGGATATTAAAGTTAGCAGATCTTGTGACATGAGATATGTCGGTCAGGGTCATGAGGCAAACGTGTTCCTGCCTGAAGGAGAACTGCATGAAGGAAGAATTGAGGAACTGGAAGCTGTTTTTGAAAAAACTTATCAAGAGCTATACCACCAATCAGGCCCGGATATGCCGCTTGAAGCTTTGACCTGGCGTGTATCATTAAGCGGTCCCAAGCCTCAAATCCCATTAGAAAGTTTTAAAAAAGATGATTATGAAAAAGCCTTAAAGGGTGAAAGGGAAGTTTACTTTGATGAACAGGGGGGTTTTATAAAAACCCCCGTATATGATCGTTATCTTTTGGGCTTTGGATTTCAAACTCAGGGGCCTGCTGTTTTTGAAGAACACGAGTCTACAGTTGTGGTAGGGATAGAAGCAAAAGACATAAAAATAGATGAACAAAATAATTTGATCGTGAGGTGGAGCTAATATGAGCGATGTTAAACTAGATGCGATTCAACTGGAAATCCTCTGGAACAGGCTTCTTGCTATTGTCGAAGAGCAGGCCCGGGCGTTGATGCATACTGCTTTTACAACAATTGTCAGAGAATCTGGTGACTTGTCAGCTGGTATATTTGATCCCTCCGGGAATATGATTGCTCAGGCTGTGACAGGAACTCCCGGTCATATAAATTCAATGGCTATCTGTATAAATTATTTTATGGATGCTTTTCCAGAAAGTGAACTGGAGCCGGGTGATGTTTTGATTACCAATGACCCCTGGTATACTTCCGGGCACCTTCATGATTTTACAGTTGTCACCCCAATCTTTAAAGAGGGCAAGCTGGTTGCTTATTCCGCAAATACGACGCATGTTCTTGATATTGGGGGAATAGGTTTCAGTACTGATGCGCGGGATGTTTACCAGGAAGGGCTTTATGTCCCCATAATGAAAATCTATAAGGCCGGCAAGCGAAATGATGAGCTTTTTGAGATCATAGAAAAAAACGTAAGAGCTCCCAGACCTGTTTTAGGTGACCTGTATGCCCAGTTTGTTTGTAATAATGTGGGTGGAGCCCGCTTGCTGGAAATGATGGGCGAGTTCGGATTAGATTCTATTCAGCCTTTAGGCAATGAAATTATTAAACGCACTGAAAAAGCGATGAGGGAAAGTATCCGTACTATACCTGACGGTGTATACACCCAAAATATCTTAACAGATGGTTTTGATACACCTATTGTTATAAATGCAACAGTAACTGTATCCGGTGACGAAATAACAGTTGATTATGATGGTTCTTCCCCTCAAAGCGACCGGGGGATCAATGTTGTTTTAAATTATACAAAGGCATACACAACTTTTGGTTTAAAATGCCTGGTAAGCCCTGATGTGCCTAATAATGAAGGCAGTTTTCGCCCTATAAAAACTACGGCTCCCGAAGGTTCTATATTGAACCCAAAACGACCGGCTCCGGTCGGGGCGCGCCATAATATAGGGCATTTTCTTTCCGGTGTTGTGATTGGCGCAATTTCCAAGGCTCTACCTGAAAAAGGTATGGCCGATGGTTATGACAGCCTTTGGATTACCCAGCTAAGTGGAGTATCGGATAAAGAAGAACCTTTTTCGGCAGTTATTTTTTCTGTAGGGGGAACAGGGGCGTTGCCTGGTAAAGATGGCCTTTCTGCCACACCATTTCCCAGTAATGTTCGTGGTGTCTCTGCAGAAGTGCTTGAAAGTGTTTATCCATTGTTTATTAAACAGAAGGAATTGTGGCCGGATTCCGCCGGGGCTGGTTGTTACCGGGGTGGATTCGGGCATATCATGGAAATATATGTTAACAGTGATAAGCCTTACTTGTTGGCACCCATGTACGATAGAACTGAACATCCAGCGCAGGGCATTGTTGGAGGTAAAGAAGGAAGTCCGGGAATAGCCATGCTTCATACCGGGGAAAAATTACATCCCAAAAGAAGGCTTGATGTTGAACCTGAAAAGGGTATTATTATAAAACTTCCAGGCGGGGGAGGTTACGGTAATCCTTATGAACGTGACCCTTACAAAGTCTTAGAAGATGTAATCAGTGAAATGGTATCAATTGAGAAAGCAGCCGAAGACTACGGTGTGGCAATTAATCCTCAAACCCTTGAAATAGACTGGGGAAAAACCAAAAAGATAAGAAACGGCTAGTCATTAAATCCTAAATACTGATCAGTGATTGACTGGTTTCCAAAAAATGAAGGCGCAATTGGAATAGAGGTGGTATTGTAATGAACTTAGAAGTAAATCTTACCGGGAAAACGGCTCTTGTTGTTGGAGGCAGTCGTGGGATTGGTAGAGCAATTAGCCTTAAATTAGCTGAGGCAGGCGCAGATGTAGCTGTAGCAGCTCGAACAAGCCAGGGGATAGATCATATCAAAAAAGAAATCGAAGCACTAAGCGCCTCATTTTTGGGAATTCCTTGTGATATCAGGGAAACAAGCCAGATATCTAAGATGGTAGATGATGTTAATGCCTGGAAGGGTAGAATTGATCTCATGGTTAATTCTGCAGGCGTTAATATACCGACTCCAGTGCTTGAAGTTAACGAAGATATATGGGATAAAACTATCGATATCAACCTTAAGGGGGCTTTCTTCTGCTGCCAGGCTGTAGCTAACAAAATGGTTTCTCAAAAAACCGGAAAGATTATTAATATAACTTCGCAACTTGCTTTTGTGGCTTATGAGGGTAGATCGGTTTACTGTGCCAGTAAAAGTGGGCTGGCTCATATGTCCAAGGTTTTTGCCCTTGAATTAGCCCCTTATAACATACAGGTTAACTGTATAGCACCAACTTTTACCAGGACTCCCATGACTGAAGCTGTTTTTAATGATCCGGAAGCTTATCAAAAGGTAATTAGCCGTATACCATTGGGCAGGGCCGGGGAACCAGAAGATTATACCGGGGCAGTGTTATATCTTGCATCCGATTCTGCCAACCTGGTTACGGGAACAACTCTGCTAATTGATGGTGGTTGGACAATCGAATAGTGCTGAGTTTTGCTTCAATAATTCTGGTTTGTTACTCGGACAAGAAAATTTTGGGGGAAAGAAGAATGGAAGAGGAAGTTAGGTACATTCACGCGAGTGATTGTGCTTTGATTGTTTCTTTTGGTGAGGATATTTATGAGACAGTAAATAAAAAAGTATTTGCATTATGGAAAGCGATCGAAAGAGAGCAAGTTAAAGGGGTAGTTGAAGTTGTTCCAACCTACCGGGATTTATGTATTTCCTACAATCCACTGGAACAAACTACTGATCATCTAATTGAAATATGTAATCATTTAATAAAGAATTTAAGTTATAAAGAAGAAAGTGAAAGAAGGGTCATTGAAGTGCCTGTTGTTTATGGGGGGGAATATGGGCCTGATTTGGAATATATTGCAGAACTACATAATTTAACTCCTGAAAAAGTAATAGAGTTGCACAGCGCTCCAGAATACAGGATTTACATGGTAGGATTTGCCCCGGGTTTTCCATACCTGGGTGGATTGGACGAAAGATTGCATACGCCGCGGCGTGAGGTGCCAAATCCCCGTGTTCCAACAGGTTCTGTGGGAATTGGCGGAAAGCAAACCAATGTTCTAACCATTACTGGTCCCAGCGGGTGGTGGTATATAGGAAAAACTCCCCTCGTCTTTGCCGATGTTAATAAGGATGATCCCACGTTAATAAAACCAGGAGATTATATAAAATTTGCTCCAATAAAACCAGAGGAATTTGAACTCTACGGTGATGAAAATAAAGGGAGTAATCATTAATGAGTGTCCATTTTTTAGAAGTTTTACAACCGGGTATATTAACCACGGTTCAAGATACAGGTCGTTTTAAATATCAAAGACTTGGTTATACCCAATCAGGCGCAATGGATGATTATGCACTGCGAGTAGGCAATCGGTTGGTTGACAATCCAGAAAATGAAGCCGGCCTTGAAATGACCTATGTCGGTGAGGAGTTTTTAATATTAACCGATGCAATGATAGCCATAACAGGGGCTGATTTTTCTCCTGAAGTTGATGGCACCGCTATACCGATGTGGCAATCTGTTAATGTTGAAAAAAACAGTTTTTTAAGTTTTAAGGAAAGGAAGTACGGGGTTCGAGCATATATATGCGTAAAAGGCGGTTTTGATGTACCGCGCGTTTTGGGCAGCAAATCTACTGATCTTAAATCTTCATTCGGTGGCTATGAAGGAAGGAAATTAAAAGCTGGTGATATTCTTTCCATTCCGAAAATGTCAGTGGATTCCGGAAATATCAATAATAAGTTTCCCGAGGAGCTGGTTGAACAAAATTACCGTTGGTATGATGAACCGCAAGAAATAAAAGTGACGCTGGGTCCGGATACGGATAACTTTACCGAAAAAGGTTATAAAACTTTACTGGAAAGTGAATATGAGATCAGTGAAAAACTGGATCGGCAGGGTTATCAATTGATTGGTTCCAAAATTGAACACAGTTCAAAAAGTCCCAACATAATAACAAATTTTACTTCACTTGGAGCTGTCCAGGTCCCGGGTGCAGGAACCCCTATAATTTTAATGAAAGACAGGCAAACTTCAGGTGGTTACGCAAAGATAGCTAATGTGATCAGCGCCGATATAAGTAAGCTTGCCCAGAGAGGGTTGGGGGAAAAAATATCTTTTACTTCGGTCGATATAAGCCGGGCGAGGGAATTGTTTATTAATTACGAAAGCATTGTTAGTAAAACAAAGCTGGAACCCCTGGTGGACCATTTAATTTTTAGGGTCCAGGTAGATAACGAGAACTACATTGTTCATATTAAGGAGGTAGATAGCTGATGACTTTGAAGATTGATATGAACTGTGATATGGGAGAAAGTTTCGGCCATTACGTGCTTGGCTTTGATGAAGAAATCTTGAAGAATGTTTCTTCTGCTAACATTGCATGTGGCTTTCATGCCGGTGATTATATGGTAATGGCGAAAACTGTGGAAATGGCTATCGAGAATGGGGTAGCTACCGGAGCTCATCCAGGATACCCTGATCTTCAGGGATTTGGAAGAAGGGCGATGGACATGACTTTTGCTGAATTTAAAAATATGATTCTTTATCAAATAGGTGCTTTAGATGCAATTGTAAAAGCCAGAGGTGGCAAGCTTGTTCATGTGAAGTGTCACGGGGCCCTGGGTAATGATGCTAACAACAGGGCCATTAAGGGTGATTATGAAGTAGTTGAGGCCCTGGGCCAGGCAGTGTTGGAGTATAATGATAAACTGGCTGTTGTAGCTTTTGCAAAATCTGCCATGGTTGATAAATTAAGAGAAATGGGCTTATATGTATTGGAGGAAGTTTTTGCGGATAGGGCCTATAACGTTGACTGCAGCCTTGTATCAAGGAAACTGCCCGGTTCCTTGATCACTGATCCCAGTGAAGTTATCGAACGAGTTTTAAAGATGGTAAAGGATGGAGTTATTATTACTAGTGACGGACAGGAAATTAAAGGCGTTAATGCGGATACGATTTGTTTTCACGGTGATACGCCTACGGCAGTAGAATTAACCAGGCAGGCAAGGGAAGCCTTTGAAAGGGAAGGAATTGAAGTTGGGAATCCCCTGCACCAAGATGCTTAAATAAAACAAGTTGTCAATATTAAAGGGATTTTAGCGGATAATGCTATCCTGAAACTTAAAAACTATCCCAATGAAAAATGGATTTGAGAAAGATTTGTATTAAACACTTATAGCTTGAAGAGATATTTACATTATTTGTTATAGAATCTATGGATCTGAATTATATTAATGTGAGGAGAAAAAATGTCATACAGTAAAGATTTAGGAAGCGCATTAACAAATACAAAATTGAGGACACCTAAAGACGTTTCAACTTTTTCCGGTATGTGTTCTGTATGTACTGCTACTTGTGCAGGTTCATGTGAAATTGGATTATCAGCGATTAGAGGTTCAGAAGCTATATTCCCCACTTCAACAAATAAAAATCAAATTGCATCTGAAAAAAACTATCCCCTGGATTTTTCCCACTTTAATATTAATGGCAGGGTTTTTGGTACTCAGGGTTGTAACGAAAACGTAAAAGAAGCCAGCTATCCAAATGTAAATATAGAAACAGGTTTAGGTAAAAGTAATGAGATTAGGTTAAAAGCACCAATTATACTTCCAGCTATATCTAAGCTTAACTGGAAAGACTATTATGCTGGAGCAGCTTTGGCGGGTGTTGTAGCAGTAATTGGTGAAGATGTTGTGGCCAAAGATAGTGAACTCATTTTAGAAGGCGGAAAAGTTAAGTCTTCCCCATTGCTAAAAGAGATGGTGTCAGCTTATAGAATTTATCAGCAGCAGGATTTTGGTGATATTGTACTCCAGGCAAACATAGATGACGATTATCTGGGTGTTTTAGAGTATGCCATAAAGGAACTGGATATCAAGTCGGTTGAAATTAAGCTGGGGCAGGCTGCAAAAGGTATACAAGGTTTGCGCAGGATCGAGGATATCAATGAGGCCCTCAAATTCCAACAAATGGGATATATTATTTACCCGGATCCTTCTGATATTAAAATAGCTGAAAATTACAGAAAAGGGAACGGTCCGGTATTTGAAAAGATAGGCAAGCTTCCATTGTGGAATGAGGATACGCTGAGGGATAGAATAGAAGACTTGAGAAAATGTGGAGCTGAACGAATTTGTTTAAAAGCAGGACCATATGATCCTAAAGATTTAATAAAAATTATAAAAATTGCATCTTTGGCCAAAGTTGATCTAATTACTTTTGATGGATCCGGTGGAGGAAGTGGCAACAGCCCTGTTAAGATGATGAATGAGTGGGGTATTCCAACTGTTTATCTGGAAAAAATTGTTTATGATATAATGTCGAAACTTGATGAAAAGGGTTATGATTTGCCCCATGTAGCTATAGCCGGTGGTTTTGCCATGGAAGATCAGGTTTTTAAGGGATTATCCCTCGGAGCTCCATATATCAATCTGGTGGGGATCGGCCGAGCTGCGATGGCAGCTGCAATGGTGGGCAAGCATATGGGTGATTTAATCAGGCAAAAAAAGGTTCCTAAAGAATTTAAACAGTTTGGCAGTTCATTAGAGGAGATATTTGAAGATGCCAAAATAATTAAAGAAATTTATGGACAAAAAATCTCCAACATACCTCCCGGTGCAATTGGTTTATACTCATATATTCAAAGAATCTCGGTGGGGCTCCAGCAATTGATGGCCCTTAATCGAAAATTCTCTCTCAAATATATAGATAGAGAAGATATTATTCCCTTAACTGATTTAGCGTCCCAAATAACTGGATTGGAAACAGCTACAGCAAGATTACAAAAAGAGTTAAGGAACATATAACAAATATAATAATATTAAGTACTACAGAGAAATATTAACAGTTAAGCTGTGCCTGAGGGGGCGATTCGCTTAGCACCGGAGCGAAGCAAAGGCTCAGAGAAGATAAAGGAACCGCCCCCCCCCGGTAGAGTGATTTATTAGAGGTGTAGGACCCATTTCGCTTTAATACAAGTAAATAAACTCAATTTCTAGTTAATAATAACTTTCCAACCCCAATTGCCAAATATGATCGGTTTACAGGGTAAATAATAAATATTTATCTGGTTCACAATGGTAGAAATATCGACATATCCTATTATTGATATGCAAATTATTCATTTTACTATATATTCATGTTGATATAAGATTTAATTAGATAATATTTGAAGTGACTGCATAAGCTAAATTATGTAGTTTTTTAAGGGCTTAAATGAATGATTTAAGAAACAACATAAATGGAGGGAATAATATTGGGAAAAGGGCGAGTTGCAGTTCTCTCGGGAAATGATGCTATAGCTGAAGGAGCTTTAGCGGCCGGTATGCGTTTTTTCGCCGGATATCCTATAACTCCTGCAAGCGAAATTTCTCATTTTTGTGCTGACGAATTGCCAAAATATGGCGGTAAGTTTATTCAGATGGAAGACGAAATTGCCAGTATGGCCGCCATAATTGGAGCATCTATGGCAGGCGGAAAATCAATGACTTCTACCAGCGGCCCAGGATTTTCCTTGATGCAGGAAAATCTGGGTTTTGCCATAATGGCCGAAGTGCCCTGTGTGGTTGTGGATGTAATGCGATTTGGACCCAGCCAGGGAGTTGCTACTGTGCCTGCGCAAGCTGATGTTATGCAGGCGCGATGGGGGACCCATGGTGATCATCCCAGTATAACCCTGGCTCCATCAACTGTAGAGGAAGCTTATCATGTGACTGTGCGCGCTTTTAATCTGGCGGAGAAATACCGGACCCCGGTAATTATTTTATCTGATGCCACCCTATCTCAAATGAGTGAAAAAATAAAAATTCCTGATCCTGATAGTTTGGAAATCTTAAATAGGAAAAAAGCAACAGTTGACCCTCAACAATTTAAACCATATCAAGATGATGGTACAGGAGTATGCCCCTTTGCCTCTTATGGTGATGGGTACATATGGTATACAACGGGCATTGTGCACGATGAAACAGGGTTTCCGGCTACCGGTGATCCTGACAAATTAACGATACAAATTAATAGGTTGCATGACAAGATCAACAAAAACCTGGATGATATTATACAGGTTGATGAATACATGACAGAAGATGCGGAAATTATTATCTTGGCTTATGGTTCTGTAGCCAGATCAGCTTTTGCCGCAGCCGATAAAGCCCGCAACGAAGGCATCAAGGTAGGAGTAGTAAAACCAATAACAATATGGCCCTTTCCTGAAGAGGTAATTAAGAAAGTCAGTGAAAAAGTTGAATCAATACTCGTTTGTGAAATGAACCATGGTCAATTATTTGAGAAGGTAAAAGAAACTGTTGAAGGCAAAGCAAAGATGGCTTTTCTTGGTCAGTATAATGGTAAATCAATTAAGCCAGACAAAATATTGGCAGCAGTCAAGGAGGTTTCAAGTGGTGTCTTCCAATAGTATCGTTGAAAAATATCTTCGAACAGATAAACTTCCACATATCTGGTGTCCAGGCTGTGGTAATGGGATAGTAATTAATTCTTTGATCCGGGCCATTGATAATGCAGGCCTGGAACAAGAAAAAACAGTGATAATTTCTGGGATTGGCTGTTCGGGTAGGGCTTCGGGTTATTTAAAGTTTTGTGCTTTTCAACCTGTTCATGGTAGAGTTTTAGCTTACGCAACAGGTATCAAGTTATTTAAGCCTGAATTACATGTTATTTGTATTATGGGAGATGGCGATTGTGCCTCAATAGGGGGAAATCACCTGATTCATGCCGCCAGAAGAAATATTGGTGTAACAGCAGCTGTGCTTAATAATAGTAACTATGGGATGACAGGTGGCCAGTATTCCCCCACAACTCCTGAGGGAGCAAAAACCAGGACCTCTCCATATGGAAATATAGAACCGCCTTTTGATATATGTGATCTTGCGAAAGCCTCAGGAGCGACCTACGTTGCCAGATCTCATACCTACAAACCGCGGATCTTAACCAAATACTTTCAAAAAGCTTTAACTCACGACGGATTTGCACTGGTAGAGGCCATGTGTGATTGCCCTACCCTGTATGGCAGGTTGAATAAGAAAGGCGCAGGAAAGGAAATGCTTATGAATCAAAAAGACAGGGCTGTCCCGCTGGAAAAAGCAAAAAATAAGAGCAGTGAGGAACTGGAAGATAAGTTTGTGGTTGGTGAGTTTGTAAACAAAACAAGACCCGAATATACAAAACAGTATACAAAAATGATCGAAAAAGTAAAACTGGAGGCCGATTAGAATGTCTGAATATTTTGAAGTAAGACTGAGTGGATCTGGCGGGCAGGGCATGATGCTTGCGGGAATTTTTTTAGCTGAAGCAGCTGGAATATATGATGACAAAAATATTGTTCTTTGTAAATCTTATGGACCTGAAGCCAGGGGAGGGGCCTGTCGTTCAGAGGTTATTATTAGTGAGGAACCGATCGTGTATCCGGAAGTGCAAGAACCTGATTTGGTTCTCGCTATGACCCAAGAAGCTTGTAATAAATATTATAAAGATTTGAAGCCAGGGGGAATTATGATCGTTGATCCTGAATATGTTCGGGAAATTCCTGATGCCAATATTGAGATCTTCCAGGTTCCTCTTACCCGGATAGCAAGGGAAGAAATTGGATATGAAATCACGGCGAATGTTGTTGCCCTTGGAGCTTTTGCGGCCATCGTTGACTGGGTAGCCATAAACTCTATTAGAAAAGCTATTCTTGATAGGACTCCCCAAAGTACTGATGCTTTAAATAAGAAAGCTTTTGATTGTGGGTACACTTATGTAATCAATAATTATAAGGAAAAAGCAAGGAAAATTGGATAAGAGCTAATTGTTAAGCGGTGCTATATATTATAAATTTAGCTAATAGAGCGGCATTAATTAAGCCGTCTTCATGTTTCCAGCTTTTGTTTATATAACCATGCCAATATTTCTTATCGTTATCTGTTAGGAGAGGGGTAGTAGGGTGAGCGAAAACTTTGAAGCTGAAGAAAGCAGGCTGTTTTCACCTTTAAAAATCAATAGTGTCTGGGTTAAAAACAGGCTGATGCGCTCAGCTATGGCTGAGGCTATGGCCGACCAAGACGGTTTTATTACGAACGATTTGCTCAACTTTTATAAAATTGCTGCAGAGGGCGGGGTTGGTTTAATAATAACAGGTGCTGTCTCTGTTCACCCGAAGGGTAAGTTCTTCAACCAGCAAATAGTGGTGCATAACGATCAGTATATTCCAGGTTTGAAAAAGCTCTCTGATACTATCCATCGTTATGGAGATGGAGTTAAGGTATGGCTTCAACTTCATTGCGGCGCCGTGCAGCATTGGGAGGATTCAAGCGGACATCGTAATCCGGGGCTGGATGTTGACAATTTAGGCGAGCGAGATATCTATACCATTATCAATGCTTTTGGCGATGCAGCCTTGAGAGCTAAAAAGGCGGGTTTAGACGGTGTACAGATTCACGGTGCTCACAGGTATTTGGTGGCTCAGTTTTTAAGTCCTGCTACTAACTCAAGGAGCGATAAGTGGGGCGGTTCCCCGGAAGATAGAATGCGCCTGGTGCTGGAAATATATAGCAACATTAGAGAAAAAGTGGGACCAGAATTCCCGGTTGGCATTAAAATGAATACTGCTGATTATCTTCACGGTGGTAACTGGATCGATGACACTGCTGT
Organism: Syntrophomonadaceae bacterium; assembly: GCA_003567725.1. GTDB lineage: Bacteria > Bacillota > Dethiobacteria > DTU022 > DTU022 > B1SED10-74M. The sequence continues at coordinate 31,897 of PWYU01000008.1, forward strand.
TTATGCTAAGCATTTTTCCCGGGCAGGATTTGACCTTATTGAAATGAGTGGCGGTCTATTTTATATCACCGAGCTGCGGGAAGAATTAAGAAAAAAAGTTGGAGCAAGAGAAGCTTATTTCCGCGATGCTATTCCTAAGTTTAAAGAAGCTGTCGCCGAACACACTGTTTTAGCAATAGCCGGAGGGATTCGTACTCCTGATGTAATGGAAAATATTCTAAATGAGGGTGTAGATCTTGTTTCTTTGGCCAGGCCTTTTCTTGCGGAGCCTAACTTGCCGAATCGTATTATTGAAGGTGATATAAGGCCTTCAAAGTGCGTTTCCACTTATTCTTTATGCAACCTGTGTCGAACTAAAGTGCTCAGGGGTTCTGTGACCTGCGTAAACTATTTTCCAGGGGATTGTGTCCATCATTGTCCGGTAGGGCAGGATGTTCCTAATATTCATAAATTGCTGGTCCAAAATAGATATGAAGAAGCTTTGTCTTTGATCAAGAAAGACAATCCTCTGGCAAATGTGCTAAGTCGGGTTTGCCACAGCCCCTGTGAAAGAATATGCCGCGGTGAAGACGGTGAACCTTTAGCAATTAGGCAGCTCAAAAAGCATGTTACTAATTATGGGCTGCAAAATAATTTATGTATGGAAGCGGCTCAGAAAGTACTGCAGGATGGGGAAAAAGTGGCTATTGTCGGCTCAGGTCCTGCTGGTCTGACCTGTGCCTACTTTCTGGCTCAAATGGGTTATAACCCAACAATTATAGAAAAAGAAGATTATATCGGGGGCAAGTTAAATTACATTCCTTCTTACCGGCTGCCGCAGTCATTTATAGATGCTGATATAAAATATATTATTAGCTGCGGAGTTGAAATCAGAAATAATACGACGTTAGGGAAGGATATTTCAATACAGGAATTGTTTGATCAACAATTTAAGGCTGTTTTTTTAGCTACTGGTGCCTCTGTGCCCAACCATTTGAATATTGAAGGAGAAAGATGCGAAGGAGTATACAACGGGCTGGAATTTTTAAAAAGGGCCGAGCAGGGGAACATGCCATCAATTGGGGAAAAAGTGGCTTTAATAGGTGGTGGCAATGCTGCAGTTGATAGTTCCCGGTCAGCACTGCGTTTAGGTGCACAAGAAGTAGTAATATATTATCGTAGAAATCATTTAGAAATGCCTGCTATTAAAGGCGAAGTTAGGCAAGCATTAGAAGAAGGGGTTAAAATAGAGGACCAGACTGCCCCCGTTAAAATTAAAGAAAAAAACAACAAGCTGGAGGTTACTTTTTGCAAAACCAGGATGGAGTCAAAGAATGGAAATGTTGATTCCCAGGTGGTTCCAGTTACAGGGAGTGAATTTATAAAGGTTTTTGATCGCGTTATTATTGCTACGGGTCAATCAAGCAATTTGAACATAATTGATCAAAAGTTAGAGCTTTCTTATATAACCTGGGGGAATCCGGACCTAAAACATTATCCCCTGCTGACTAATATCCCGGGTGTTTTTGCCGGCGGAGATTTAACATCAGAGGCGGGCACTGTTGTAGAAGCTGCAGGAGTAGGCAAAAAAGCAGCTTATTATATAGACGATTATCTTCAGGGGAGATCGATAGAGAGCGAGAAGGAAAGTGATTATTATATCAGGGTTACAAGGGAGGATGCATTTCGTGATCCCGGGGAAGTAATTGATTGGGAAAATCCCAGGCGGGTAAAAATACCCCTTGATTCTATTAAAAAGCGAATCAGTAATTTTAATGAGATTGAAGGAAATCTTGAGAGTTCGGAAGCCGTTCTTGAAGCAAAACGGTGTTTAAAATATGACCTTGATCTGATCGAAAAAACCCAGGCAAAAATGGCCCGGATGAGTAAAGATACCTTTATTTTGGAGCCGAAGGACTAAAAAGATCTGAGATTTAACATTTAAAAGAAATGGAGGTTAATCTGGTGTTTATAAAAGCGCAGTGTGCAAAATGTGCTGTAAAGCCTGAAAAAAAAGCGTGCAGGGTTGAAGATGGAAATGGCCCTGATTTTTGTCCAACAAAATACGGGCAGGAAATAATTGAGCGGGCTAATAAACAGTATCAGAACCCTGACGTTTATGAATTTGCCCGTCAATCATCTATCCAGGAGGCCCAATGTTATGCGAACCGTGATAGAAAGCCTCCTGTACGTCAGCCGACAAAGCCAAGAATTAAAGAGATAATTGAGTTTGCAAAGAAAATGGAATATAAGAAATTGGGCTTGGCTTACTGTGCAGGCCTCCAATCAGAGGCCGGTAAACTGAACAAAGTGTTAGAATTTCATGGGTTTGATGTGGTCTCTGTTGTTTGTAAAGTTGGCTGTACACCTAAAGAAGCGATAGGCATTAAACAATCAGAAAAAGTTCGCATTGGAGAATATGAGAGTATGTGCAGTCCTATAACACAGGCAAAAATCTTAAATGAAGCTAAGACAGATTTTAATATCCTGCTTGGTTTGTGTGTGGGGCATGATTCATTGTTTTTTAAAAACTCTGAAGCAATGGCTACTGTATTTGCAGTTAAAGACAGGGTCTTGGGGCATAATCCACTTGCCGCACTTTATACCCTGGATTCATATTATGAAGGATTAATAAAAATTCAGGATTAATACTACAGCGAAAGATCAAGAGTTAAGCGGTGCCATGGGGACGGTTCGAGCGTAAAGAAGCGCAGCGTAGGCCGAAGGGGAGACGATGGAACCGTCCCCGTGGCTTAGCGGGCTCTGGTACACGACATAAGTTTTGCTGTAGTGTTAATAAGTTTTTTAAGAAAAATATTTTTGAGAGGATGATCATTGATGCAAGAAAATAATATGCCGCTGAGAGGAGTTAAAATATTAGACATTGGAACGATGATGTCTGCACCATGGGCAGCAGCGTTTTTAGGTGATTTTGGAGCTGAAGTGATTAAAATTGAACATCCCCAAAAAGGAGACAATTCCAGGCACTTTGGGGACTCAAAAGATGGCAAAGGTGTATTTTGGAAAACCCTTTCCAGAAATAAGAAATGCATAACTCTAAATATAAATACTGAAGAAGGAACTGAAATTTTCCTAAACCTAATCAAACAATGCGATGTACTTATTGAAAACTTCCGCCCCGGAACCATGGAAAAATGGGGTTATGATTGGAATAAATTAAGTTCTGTTAATCCAGGCCTTGTTTGGTTAAGGTGTAGTGGTTTTGGTCAGGAAGGACCTTATGCCCACAAGGGGGGATTTGGTACTATTGCTGAAGCAATGAGCGGTTTCGCGTCTTTGAACGGTTATCCTGACACACCACCAACTGTTCCCCCTATTGCTTTGGCCGACGGTATCGCCGGAATGGCAGGTATGGGAGTTATACTTACAGCCTTATACGAAAGAGACGCACAGGGAAGCGGTAAAGGGCAAGTAATTGATATCACTCTTTATGAGCCAATTATGCGTCTGATGGAAGTACAGCTTATGGAATATGATGTATTGAACAAACTGTCTCAAAGAATGGGCAGCGGGATTGCTTCTGCTGCCCCAAGAAATGTGTATCAGACCAAAGAAGGCAAATGGATAGCTCTTTCTGCCAGCAACCAACCGGTAGTAGAAAAATTATTTAAAGCCATGGGTAAAGAAGATTTAATAGATGATCCCCGTTTTGTCGATAATGCGTGCAGAATACGAAATGTTGATCAACTTGATGAAATTGTAGGGGGCTGGATTAAACAATTTGAACAAGATGAGGTATTACAAATTTTGGGCGAAGCTGGTGCTGTAGCCGGCCCCGTATATGATATTGATCAAATCTATGAAGACCCTCATTTTAATGAAAGGGCCTCTTTTGTAGAGCTTGATGATCAGGATTTTGGCACTATGCGGTTGCCCAATGTACTGGCAAAGCTTTCCAGAACACCGGGGAAAATTCGTTTTACCGGCAGAGACAAAGGCCAGGATAACCAGGAAACATATGGCGAGTTGCTGGGCATTTCGGAAGAAAGATTGCAGGAACTTAAAGAAAAAGGCGTTATTTAAAGATATGAAGGTAGGTGTGCATTGTGCTGCGGACTCTTTTATTTGCACCGGCTAATGTAACCAGGCGGGTGGAAAAGGCACTTGGCCTTCCAGCTGATGCAGTTATTCTTGATTTGGAAGATTCAATTCCAATATCAGAAAAAAGCATGGCCCGATCTATGGTTGTGGAAGCGTTGCAAAAACCGAGAAAACCATTTGCTTATGTCAGGGTGAACGCTTTAAGCACAAAAATGACTATAGATGATCTAAATGAAGTGGTTTGCCCTGAATTGGACGGTATAATGTTAACCAAAGTTGAAGAACCGGCGGACCTGCAAAAAGTTGACTGGTTAATAGAACACCTTGAAGAAAACCAATCAATACCTACCGGTTCCTTAGATTTAATACCATTGATCGAAAATGCCCGGGGTGTTCATAATGCTTATGAAATCGCCCAGGCGGTACCAAGGGTTAAAAGACTATGCTTCGGAGCAGTGGATTATAGCGCTGACCTGGGGGTTAAATTAACTGAACAAGGCAGTGAGTTGTTTTATGCTCGCTCGTATTTGGTTAATGCATCACGGGCAGCTGAACTGGAACCTCCAATTGACACTGTTTATCCAGATATCAAAAATCAAGAAGGCTATAAAAAAGATCTCCAGGTGGCGGTTGATTTAGGCTTTCAGGGCAAACTGGTGTTACATCCTGATCAAGTTGAAGAGGCAAACAAAGGCTTTTCTCCTTCAGAGGAAGATATTGAATTTGCAAAAAATGTGATAGCTGCATTTAAGGAGGCTGAAGCCCAGGGTCGAGCGGCTATAACCATGGATAATGGTAAATTTATAGATTATCCTGTAGTCAGCAGTGCCCGCAGGGTATTAAATTTGGCAGAAAAAATAGCTAAAAAAGGTGAAAGTTAAGTAGGATGAGTAAGGTGGGGGTAGGATAATGCAAATGATCACAAAAGCATTAAGTAAATATGTTGCCGGGTTGGAGTATGGCCATCTACCGCCCCGGGTAATAAATATGACCAGGGTAGCCGTTATGGACTGGATGGGCTCGGTTTTGGCCGGTTCCCAGCAGGAACCTGCCCGGATAGCGGCCGGTGTTGTTCGAAAAGAAGGCGGCAATCCCCAGTCTACCATGATCGGTTTTGGAGAGAAAACTTCAGTGAGTAGAGCAGCTTTGGTAAATGGTGTTTCCTCTCACATTCTTGAAATGGATGACTTGCATAAGGATTCGATCTTGCATCCGGCAGCCCCGATTATTTCGGCGGCAGCGGCGATGGCAGAAAGTGAAAACTCCGATGGGAAAAGGTTTATTACCGGGGTAGTTGCAGGCTATGAAGCCGGTATCCGTATAGCGGAAGCTATTTCACCTTCACATTACTATTACTGGCATACAACTGGAACTTGTGGGACTTTTGGTGCGGCAGCGGCAGCGGCAAATATTGCTTCTTTGAACGAAGAAGAAACCTTAAACGCTATGGGAAGCGCAGGAACACAGGCAGCAGGGTTATGGGAATTTCTGCAGGACGGAGCGATGAGTAAACACTTACACCCCGGCAAGGCGGCCATGAATGGTATTTTGTCTGTTGTGTTTGCCCGGGAAGGTTTTACAGGGGCCAGAAAAATCCTTGAAGGCGAAAAAGGTTTTTTTAAAGCGATGGCTGCTGAAATTGATGAAAGCAAAATTGTTCAGGGTTTGGGTGAAGAGTATAAAATACTAGGCAACAGTTACAAGATTTATCCCTCTTGTCGTCATACTCATGGCATTGTGGATTTGGCTGTTGAACTGGCCGAAGAAGGAATAAACATAGATGATATTGTCAAGATTGATGTAAAAACCTATAACGTTGCCAAAGATATTGTAGGAAATCCCAGGCCGCAAACACCATTTGAAGCAAAATTCAGTCTTCGCTTTTGCCTGGCCAGGGCCCTTATGGACGGTAAACTTGTCCTGGAGAGTTTTGATCACAATGCAATAAATGATCCCAAAGTAAAAGAGCTCATGTCCAGGTGTACAGTCGATGATGATCCTCAAATTAGTGCACTTTACCCGGCCAGTTGGTCCAGCCGGATAGAAGTTGCACTTAGGAATGGCCAGGTTCTTAAAAAAGAAACCGGCTACCCTAAGGGAGATCCTGAAAATCCAGCCACAGAGAATGAGTTGAAGTTAAAATTTAAAAGGCTGGCCTTACTAACCGTGGATGAAAAAAGAGTGGGGGAAATTATGGATAACCTGGAGAATTTAGAACAGATGGATAATATTAGCAGTTTATTGTTTTAGATTTATAATTGGAGGGGAAGAGGAATGGCTGAATCAATCCCTATTTTTTTTATGGGAAAAAAATATACGGTCCCGGAAGGCTCAACTATTTTAAGTGCTATTGAATTTGCCGGTTATAAGCTGATCCGGGGCTGTGGTTGTCGTGGCGGATTTTGCGGTGCCTGCGCTACTGTTTATCGAACTCCTGATGATCATCAGATAAAAGTTGGATTGGCCTGTCAAACTCAGGTGGTAGAAAACATGACTTTAACTATTTTACCAGGTTACCCTGCCAACAAAGCATTATACAATTTGGAAAATATCAAAGAACCTGTTACTGCCTTATGGCAGTCCTATCCAGAAATATTTAGGTGTCTTGGTTGCAGTGCTTGCACAAAAATATGTCCCCAGGATATTGCTGTGATGGATTACATTGCGTCTGCACAAAGGGGAGATCTTGAAAAGGTTGCCGAACTTTCTTTTGATTGTATAATGTGCGGTCTTTGTGCGTCTCGATGTTTGGCACAAATGGTCCCTTATAATGTGGCCATTATGGCTCGTCGCCTTTATGCAAAAAGCAATCTCATAAAGCCGGATTATGTTATGAGGCGAATTGAGGAAGTAGAACAAGGCCGATTTAGGAACGAAATAGATGAACTAATTGGTAAAAACACTGAAGAACTAAGGACCATTTACGCCAACCGGGAAATTGAAGAGATATAGGAGGGTAAGGATATGCCATATCCATCGGACTTTCAAGAATCTCTTGCCAAACTAAAGACAAGCAGGTCATTTAGAAAAAAACAGACCATAAAAAGGCTTACTGATCAAGAGCGGACCGAGCTTATTGAGGCCTTCCATCCCGATTACAGGGATGAAGGGATGGAGGAATTAAAGATTGGTGTCAGTAAAGGGCAGCGGGTTCCTCTTGAATTTGCACGTGTTGTTGAATCTTACAGCCAGGTTAACCCGGATAAAATAGATTTGGAGAATCCAGACTATTGTGTTGATATTCTGGTAGTTGGCGGTGGTGGTGGAGGAAGCGCAGCGACGCTGACAGCTCATTCTATGGGGGCCGATGTATTACTTACCACGAAATTAAGATTGGGTGATGCCAACACATTAATGGCAGAAGGCGGGATCTGTGCACCCCTTCGCCCGGGCGATGATCCATACAAGCATTTCCTTGATACCCTGGGAGGCGGACACTATACAAACGTACCGGAAATTGTAAAAGCGCTGGTTTTAGACGGTCCCAAAACTGTTAACTGGTTAATAGATTTAGGAGTGATGTTTGATTTTGAGGAAGACGGTACTCTTAAAGTCAATCATTGTGGCGGACACTCTAGAAAGCGATTATTGTCATGTAAGGATTTAACCGGGTTGGAATTAATGCGAGTGCTACGAGATGAAATTAAAAATCGTGAAATTCCTTATCTTGAATTCAGTCCTGCGGTAGAAATTATTTTAGATACTGAGGGCCGTTGTAGCGGAGCCATCCTGTATAATATGGAAACAGAAGAATATTTCGTGGTTAAAGCCAATGCTGTTATACTGGCAAGTGGAGGAATCGGACGTTTACATGTCCAATCATTTCCCACTACCAATCATTATGGCGCTACCGCCGATGGTCTGGTTATCGGGTATCGGGCCGGGGCAGAATTGCTCCATATGGATAGTATTCAGTACCACCCTACAGGCGTAGTCTGGCCGGATCAGCTATTGGGTCAGTTGATAACAGAAGTTATGAGAGGGCATGGAACTCACCTGGTTAATGTAGATGGAGAACGCTTTATAAATGAACTGGAGTGCAGGGATACTTGTGCTTCGGCGTTAATCCGGGAATGTGTCGATCGAGAAAAGGGCGTAGTTACTCCAACCGGTATGGTAGGCATCTGGATGGACACTCCCCTGGTTGAAGGTATAGAAAAACATTTTGTTGGTATATATCAACGTTTCAAAAAATATGACATCGAAATTAGTAAGGAACCAATTTTGATATTCCCCACCCAGCATTATCAAAACGGGGGACTCAAAATTAATCCTCATGGTGAAACCACTATACCGGGCTTATTTGCTGCAGGAGAAGTTTCCGGAGGAGTGCAAGGTAAAAACCGGCTGGCAGGAAACAGCTTGCTCGATATTTTTGTTTTCGGAAGACGTTCTGCTTTGCGAGCAGTGGAATTAATGGGAGAAAATAAAAGCAAACTCACCTTGGAGCATGTTATTGATTACCAAAACAAGTTGAAAGAAATTGGGATAGAAGAAAACCGAAAATCACCGATACTTTTACCCGATTATACCAGGGATGAAACCAAAGCCAGGAGGGCATAAAGTCAGATGGTTTTATCTTAGACTTTGCTCTAAGTCAGGGCTCCTATTCAAAGATTTATCAAAATATTTATTTAAGTAATCGCTAATGAGCTTTGTTTTCTGAATGACAATATTATTTGGATATCTGTGTGTTATTTTGTAGCAGACACGGTCGGGAGGTGGATCAGTTAGTTCAAACATATACTGGTTATGTGAAAGCAAAGTATGGTGGGCGACAGATTTTGGGACTATGGACCAGTGATTGGGGTTTTCTTTAAGGATTTCCACAATTATAGAGGTTGTATCCACTTCTATTCGCCCTGAGATGTAAGGATCCCACCAGTAGTTATGCCAAATCATGTATGTAGGACTCCAGTTTAATAGAATTTCATTGTGGGGATCTAATTGTGAGGGGTGAATTTTTTCTTCTGAAACGGCAAATTTAGTTTTACTGATTACAACCATCGGCTCGTTGAAAACCTCTTCGCTGATTATATTATTAAAATTCATTTCACGAAGTACAAAGCCGATATCTATTTCGTGTTTTTCCAGCAGTTCATATAGTTCCGGCGAAGTACTGGTTAAAATTTTCATCTTGCATTTAGGGGAATGTTTAATTAATTTTTGATAGAGGGGCAAAAGAAATGTGGTATTTAAACTGTCTACAGAACCTATAGATAAGGAAAGATGAGGATCGGTGGTCTTTAAGGAATATATCTCCTGCCAGAGGGTACTCCATCTCTGAGCTATAAATATAAATTGTTGTCCTTTAGGTGTTATTTTTATTTTTTTCTGTCCCCGTTTCCTTTCAAACAGCTTTATACCGATATTGTTTTCAAGCACGGCCAAACGACGACTGATGGTAGACTGCGAGAGGTGGAGCTGTTCAGCCGTCTTTGAAAGGTTGTATGTTCTTACCAAAGTGAGAAAAATTTCTATATCATCAATGTACAATGACATCCGTCCTCTATGAAATATTTAGTAATCAGGTTATTTGCTTATAAATTATTCAGCTTTTTATAAACTCATAATACTATAGACTAGCTCTTAAGTAAATATCAAAAAAAATAGGGAAACTTAAGCCACAGGGGACGGTTCCACCGTCTCCCTTTCGGCCTTAAAGCTATACTTTAAAGGACGTTCGAACCATCATGGCGCCGCTTATCATTCAACATGGGCAACAGGCTGACCTGTAATCCTTAAAGGGGCCCAGCCGGCCGTCATCAAATCAGGCTGCGGATTACCCTGTTTAAGGCTTTGTCCGGTGGTAAGCTTGAGCAAAAGGTCGCTGCCTGTGATAATATAGATTATAATCAGTTAATTATTTGAAAGGGGTGCAAGAAATGAAGTATGGCGCAAGAAACAAGATTAAAGGGAAAGTAAAGAAGATCGAGGAAGGCAATATCATGTGTGAAGTGCTGGTGGAGCTTCCGGGTGGTGGAGAAATGACCTCGGTAATGACTATGAGCTCATTGAAAGAATTGGATCTTAAAGTTGGCGAAGAGGTTAAGGTTGTTGCCAAAGCAGTAAATGTTTTGCTGGTGAAAGAATAAATTGCATAAAGTAAAAAACATAATCCCCGGGATTATGATAACTGCTGCGCTTGCAGGTATAGCCTTTTTAATAAATAATTACTATTCTCCTTTAAGCCCGGTAGTGATCGCAATTATCGCAGGATTGTTGATCAGTAATTTTATTGGCACACCGGCAGCTTGCAAACAGGGCATTGATTATTGCGCAAAAAAGCTGCTAAAGCTGGGGATTGTCTTTCTCGGGATCAGGCTTAGCTTTTATGAAATCCTTGATTTAGGGGCAAACTCACTGGCTATTATTATAACCTGTATCATTTTAGCTTTAACGGTGGTGATTAGTTTATCCAAAAAGTTTGGTGTGCCCCCAAGGCTTGCCACCTTAATTGCCGTCGGAACGGCAATATGTGGTAATAGCGCTATAGTAGCAACTTCTCCTGTGATTAAAGCTAAAGAGGAGGAAGTGGCCTTTGCTGTAGGTACTATTACAGTCTTTGGGTTAAGCGCAATTGTTTTTTATCCGGTGATCGGAGCTTATATGCATTTGTCCCCGGTTGAATTTGGCACCTGGGCTGGCACAGCTATCAATGATACCGGACAGGTTGTAGCAGCAGGATTTCAATACGGCATAACTGCAGGAGAAGCGGCCACGGTCGTCAAGCTGACCAGAAATTTATTTATTGCTCCCGTAGTGGTTTTGTTTGCCTATTTAACGGCAAAAGAAGAGGCAGGGCAGAGTTCTTTCCATTTTAAAGGCTTAAACCTTTTTAGAATATTTCCCTGGTTTGTGCTGGGGTTTTTAGTGATGGCATTCCTGAGGACCGCTGATCTGCTGCCCGACCTGGTTATCGGCCTGCTCAGTTTTACCTCTGCTTTTTTGCTGGTAATGGCACTCGGCGGTATTGGCCTGTCGATAAACCTGGCTTCCATGAAAGGACTGGGTTTGAAGGCTTTTCTGGCCGGTTTGCTGGCAGCGGTTGTCATGGGGACAACAAGTTTGCTGCTAATATTGTTAATTCTTTAAGCTTTAAACAGTTTTGACACTCTTTTGATCCGGGTAAAAGATTTATTAAATCTTCCAGGAGGTTTTTATCATGAAGGGAGACATTATTAATTAATGAAGCACCTCAGGACTAATTGCCATGCTTCCCGGAACAACGGAAATTGCTCCGGAATGTGAAGGTAATATTGCTAATCAAACCCGGCAGACTTTAGAAAATTTAAAAGCAGTTCTTAAGGCAGCAGGGTGCCCTTTCAGGGATGTTATATTTGTCAAAATTTACATCACAGACATGAAGTATTACAAAGACATGAATAAGGTTGATGAAGAATATTTTCCTGAACCGGCTAACCAGTGCCCGGTCAGAACTTGCGTTGCTGTTCATCAGCTGGCCAGGCCGGATCTGTTGAACGCCTCCTGCCGCAGATAGATATTGTAGCAATCTGTGCTGAAGGTATCCTGGATTAATTTAACGTCTCCACGGGCTAAAGAGCCTGGTTAAAGTAGTTAAATCTCTTTCCAGCAGGTTGTTAAGCTGGTCAATGTTTGCGGCCATCTTTTTTATTTTTTTTGAAGAAAGTTTGGGGCCATGATGGTGGAAATTGAGATAGAGGATGAGGTAGTCTTCCAGTAAAAAAGCGGTTTCCGGTGAGAGGATAGGAGGTCTTTTATCAGGGAAAGGACTTTTCATTAACTTGAGCAGGCGCGCATGCCAGTCCAGGCTGGCAGGAATCCATTTATCAATGGTTCTGGCAATATGCAGCAGGCAATCTTCGACATGGAGATAGAAGTCGAATATCAGGCAGCCAAAAGAAAATAAATTGTATTTGTCTGTATGCTTATCAAGCAGAGCCTTGTTTTTGTTTACTTCTGCAGCAATTTGTTGCATTTCAGCAAGGTTGGAATCAATCATAATGCAGAGCCTGGCCAGGTCTTCTTTTGAGGGTGCCGGGTTTTCATGCCGGTATTTTTTAATGTCGATTGTTTGTACCTCCTCTCCCGGGTCCACTTATTTTCAAGCTGAAGCTAAAAATTTTATTTTCCACCGCTGTTTATAATATATACCAAAATTTTGCCGGCGGAAACGGGGCGGAGGGAACCGGAAAGGCAATATTTTAGTTGCTGCCATTGTCCGCGATGAGTCTTAACCAATCCAAAATGCAGCATGGCTGAGAAGAGACCTATTTTATTACATAAAAAGAGCTCCCAACCGGGCGATTACTCCGCCAACTATAAAAGCCAGACCTGTTGTTAGTAAAAGAATAAAAAGGGCGAACAGGGGCTTAAATTCACGGGCCACAGTGGCTAAAATGGCAATACAGGGCACATAGAAAAGGCCGACGATGGCCCCGGTGAAAAGCTGCAGGGTAGTAAGATCAAGATCTATAAGAGGCAGCACTGACAGCTCACGGCGCAATATGCCCAGGACCAGGGGAGCAGCCGCTTCTTCGGGCAGCCTGAGCCAGCCGGTAACCAGGGGGCTTATTGCCCTGCCCAAGGCAGCCATTATCCCGGTTTCATAGAGGACTGCTGCGACGGCAACCGCTCCGATCATCGGTAAGGCTCCATCAGTGATATACAGTTTCAAGCGTAAATAGAGTTTTTTCATAATCCCATCCAACCGGGGCAGGAGCAGGTCGGGGATTTCTACCATGCTCTCAAGCTGTTCGCCTTTAATGAAGCGATTCATAATCAGGCCGGCAGTGATCATAACCAGCCAGCTGAATAAGAACACAGAAATCATAACAGCTGCGGAGCGGGCTGCCAGTAAAGCTATAAAGGCTCCGGTTTGAGAAATACAGGGTACTGCCAGGCAGACCAGGATTGTAACTATAAGTCTTTCTTTGCGAGAAGAAAGCGATCTGCTGGCCATAATGGCCGGTATACCGCAGCCGTAGCCAAGGGTAAGAGGAATAATGCCCGAACCGGCCAGGCCAATTCTGTTAAATAACCCGTCCAGTAAAATAGCAAGGCGCGGCATATAGCCGCTGTCCTCTACCAGGTTCAATACGGTATAAAAGGAAAGCACGTAAGGAAGAACGAGGGTAAAAGGCCACTCCAACCCTTTGACAAGAAAGCCGTACTCGCCAATAAAAATATTTTGGATGATACCGGGTGGTAATAGTTCTGAAACCAGCATGACCAGGGGAGGAATAATTAAACCCCGAAATAGCGGTAACAGCAGAAACTGGCGCAGTCCCATTCCTATTCCGACTATACCCGCAAAAATTACCAGCATAATTACAGCCGCAAGCGGAAGCCCTGGCCAGGGCCTGGTTAAAAGCTGATCCCATTTATCCCTGTTCGAATTTACCGGCGGTTCTCTTTTAAAGAAGACCTGGTCGACTATCTTCTCGACATTATCCCACGTTGCTTTCAGCTGTTGCTTTTCTGTTCTTTTTTGTTCATTAGAGCCAAGGCTTGCAAGTATTTTTTCCCGCAGGTGGTCCAAACCATCGCCCGAGACTGCAATGGTGGGGACAACCGGTATATTCAATTGTTCGGATAAAGCTTCGATATCGATAAAATAGCCTTTTTCACGGGCCAGGTCACTGCGGTTCAAGGCGACCAGCAAAGGGGCTTCCAATTCTAAAAGCTGGAGTAGTAAATAGAGACCTCCTTCGAAATTACCGGCATCAAGCACATAAACGATCAAATCCGGAGGTTTGTCAAGATCCACTTCAACATTGCCGGAGTCGCAACAGCAGACTGGTGGGGCTGTTCGGGGGCAATCTTTGCCGGTTTTACCGCAAACCATTTCTACTGCTACTCTTTCTGCTTCACAGGTAGCACATAATGAATAAGTACCGGGGACATCTATTAAATTGATGATTTCTGAATCCAGCTTCATGGTACCGCTGGCAAAATCCACGGTTGTTCCGGTGTAGTTGGCCACCCTGACGTTTAAACCGGTAAGGCGGTTGAAAATAGCGCTTTTCCCTACGTTGGGAGCACCCATCAGTAGAATTGTTTTGTTCATTTATTACCGGTTCTCCTCTAAACAGGTTGGATAGTTATTTTTTCTGCCAGTCGCCGGTGTAAAGCTATCTGGCGATCACCGGTTTTAATTACTACCGGGCCCCCAAAGAGTTGATGGCCCCGGCAGTGCAGCATTTTGCCCTTTCGAATGCCCAGTGTGGAAAGCATAATATTATCGGGAACATCTAAGACTATCCCGTTGTTTCCCGTTGATAATTCCAGTAAAGATACCCGGTTATCACGCTCAACGTTTAATTTTAAATCTTCTACTTTTAGAGCCATTAAAAATCACCTCCGGCTGTTGTTCCTACAGGTTGGCATATAGTACAGAGCAATCAAATGTTGCCTGCTTCTGATCAATGCGCCTGTTAAATAAAGGTCTGGAAGGGAGCCTGTCATACTGGTGGGCCACTTCAGAACGGGGGCTTCGAAAGACCAGGCGCGCTTCATTTCCGCCTTTAGCAATCAGGCTATCCAGGATTTCTTGTTTCGGTTCTGCCTGAAGGGCGACCAGGGCAACGTCAAAGTCATAGGGAAAAGGATCCCGTCCATCATAATTTAATACGGAGATTAAATTATCCATGTTTTGAGCGGCTATACATTTACGGGCTACATTAACCGCATTTTGGTCGTTGTCAACCGCCCACACCCGGGCCCCGGTAAATTTGGCTATTAAAAGCGCTGTAAAAGGAATCCCCCCGCAGCCGATGTTAAGGACCCGGTCACTGGCGGTTATAGCGGCCAACTTGATTTCGTTATGCACTACTTCATGATATATCCTGGAGTAAAGTGAAACCAGCACCCTGCTGGAAGCAATCTTTTTTTCCATCATTGCCACTACCGGTGCAACTATCTTCATCCACAACACCTGCCTGATCTGTAATGATTTTTTCGATAACAACACTCTCTGCACCCAGCCTGGAAACAGCTTTTTTTGCGTTAAACGGGTATTTCCCCTCCACATTTACCTGTGATGACTTAAACAAAGCTTTTTCCAGCCATAGCGGGTTATTCCTGTAAATCAATTTCCCTCCCGGTTTTATTCTTTTCAGGGCTTGAAAAATAATATCTTCCTTTGGACATACGTTTAATGAAATCCAGACTGCATCATAAGTTGAACAATCTATACACTTTCCATTCTTGGGAAATAGCATGATTTTTGAAGAGTACCCTTCTTTTGCAACCAGGGCCTGCGCTTTATCTACTGCTTCAATATTGCAGTCACAGGCATCAACGCGGCAGCCTTTTTGAGCCAGGTACAGAGCTGTACAGGGGTAGGATCCGCAGCCGATGTGTAGCACCGAGGCCCCTTCTTTGAGGTTGGTCAGGGCAAATTCTTTATCGAGCATGTCTGTGTAAAATAAATTTGCGTACAGGGAAGAGACTCTTCCGGAGCGGACCGCCAAAGCTTCCAAACGTTGAGCGATGCTGAAAAAAGGAGCCACCTGTTTTTTAAAACCGGGCTTCTTAGTATAACTTGGGTTACAACTGATATTAGTATGCGTGAGTAGATATTTCATTTTTATTTACCTCTTTTCTCGCTTTTTTCCTTCCCGTATACAGGGATCAGCAGCGTATAAGGGCAGCCAAACCTTTTGTTCGGTTGTCACCCGCTTTTGTTGTGCTATCTGTTTCTGCAGGAGACTTATAAATAACCAGGTATAAAGCGCCCAGGGCAGACCAGAGCAGGGGAATCCAAAAGGTGATCAAGCGTGATATCAAAGCTACAGCCAGTCCTTCGGCAGGGGTTATTCCGAAAAAGGAAAACATTAATACCATTGTGCCTTCATATGACCCCAGCCCACCCGGGAGCACAGGAACCATGCTGACCAGGTAAGCTGTAAAGGTAATGATCGCTACTGCCGGGAGGCCAATATTAAGATCAAGCATACCGGTAACCAGGAATACTTTTAACGGATATAACA
>PWYU01000042.1 GCA_003567725.1 Syntrophomonadaceae bacterium
GACCTTTATACTTCTAAATTCACAGCAGCTCAAAAGGTAATTCCGGGCAGATTCCCTAAAATCTTGATGTGAATCGATTAAAAACAGGTGAAGAGGTGGCATCTTTTTATACCTCAATTTAGATATATGCAAATTATATATTTATAAATGATTGATTAATATGGGGAAAGTCCCCATTTTGTGGTTCATATTTCCCCATTTTGCAATGAGTGGTCTCTGATTTTGCAGAATTATTGATATTTTTTAGGAATTTATGATAGTGTTATTTATTTTTTTGCATAACCGCTGATCTTTCAATATACTAATCTTAGTTGCAATTTCTGATTGGTTGATTATTTTTCATGGTGAGCATTAGGGGCAATTTTAAAATCAACCCGGTACTGGCTGAGCAAAAAAGGGAGATTCTCTATAGATAAATATCATAAATACTGCAAAACAAACTAAAGTTTAGATAGCTTAAAACAAAAACCGCAGGAGGTTGAAGGAATAATGGCTTTGAACAGACATATTTTGATGGACAGCTTACCTGTAAACCTGGCTTCACGGCTGTTCTGGAAAACAAAGCTTTTCCGGAACAGCCAGGACAGCCTGCCCTATGAAAAACTTTTTAGCTCCATTGAGCTAAAATGGCCGCAAATAAAAGGAGAAGGATTTTATGAAGTGCCCGCCCAAGCACCACAAGGCGAGTTCGATCCCGCTTTTCAGGTGGCACGCTGGAGGGGTGATCATTATCCGACAGTAATCTACCACCACGGTAATAATGAACGCCCTTTTAACCACTGGCCCCTGGTTAGAAACACTTTTCACGATATTTTCCTGGCCGGTAGTGAGCCTTTCCCCGCGAACTTGATCGTAGTCCGGGCCCCCTTTCACTGCTCTTTCAGGTCATACCTGAAACATATGGGCCATCTGTCCACGTTCTCCACCCTGATGGCAGTATCAGTTAAGGTCATTGAAAATCTGAGGAATTATGCAGTAAAAAAAAGCAGCGGAGTCACGGTGAGCGGGATCAGCCTGGGCGGCTGGATCACAAATTTGCACCGGGCTTACTTTAATTCAGCCGATATCTATCTTCCCTTACTGGCCGGAACAGCCCCGGCGGATGTCTTTACCCACTCGGTTTACCGCAAACTCACTGATCGAAAGGCCAGGAATAACCCCGAGGCTTTAGAAAAAGCCCTTGATTTTAAGCAAGCCTTTGCTGCCCGGCAAAATAACAATGTTTTCCCCCTGCTGGCCCGCTACGATCAGTTAATCCGCTATGACAAACAAAAAGCATCTTACGGCGATATACCCGTAGCAGTAATTGAAAGGGGTCATGTAACCGGTTCTATGGCCGCTTTAGAGCTAAGGCGCCACATCCGGGATCACCTCGCGTTAATCCCTGCCAAAAGCATCAACAAATAGTATCGCCTCTAACATCATGGCGCTATCCACAATAAAGGGCATATTTTTGGTGGTGCCGGCTTCACAAGCATAGAGTGCCGCTTCTTTTAGGGTAGCTGTTTCCGGTCCAGGCAAACCAAATTCTTCCAGGCAGACCGGCAGCCTCAGTGTTTTATAGAGCGTGATAAGTGATCGGAGTTCTGCTTCAGTCCGTCTTTCCAGCACCAGCTGAACCAGGGTCCCGAAAGCCACAATTTCACCATGCAAGCACTTTAGCATGGGAGCAGCAGAACGAAAACCGTGATAAACACCGTGAGCGGCAGCCAGTCCGCCACTTTCAAAACCAATCCCACTCAATAGCAGGTTTGCCTCAACAACTGCTTCCAGAGCCGGTGTAACCAGGTTCCGATCAGCTGCCAGCTTGGCCATCCGGGCCTGTTCTAAAATAAGTTCTCTGCCCATGGTCGCCCACCTGATCACCGCGCTAAAAGGCAGTCCTCCGGCCATGTTCAAAGCCCCGGCGTTGGCAGCAGCTTCTGCTTCATAACTCACCGCCAAAGCACCGCCGATACCGGCACAGAGATAGCGTGTCGGGGCAGTGGCCAGTATTTTTGTATCCACAAGGACGGCATCAGGGTTCCTGCGAGATCGGTAATATTTCAAAAAATGGCCTTTATGATCATGAATTACAGAAATGGTGCTGGTAGAGGCATCAGTAGAAGCAATGGTAGGAATAATCAATACCTTGCGGCCGGTTTTACAGGCTGCCGCCTTGGCTGTGTCGATAGCTTTGCCACCACCAACCCCAACAATTAAATCTGCCCCAATTTCTCCGGCCCTGTTTGCTGCCGCTTCGATTTCGCCTGCAGTTGATTCTCCGCCAAAACCGCATATGTCATAACCTATCCTTTGCTCATCCAGGGAATTTTTGATCTGCTCCCAACTTTCAGCCAGGGCTGTCTTCCCGCCAAGGACCAGGGCCTTTTCGCCCAGATCAGCAGCAATTTTACCGGTCTGGCTCAGGACGCCTGGGCCCTGTAAGTATTTCCCCGGAAATAAGGCGCCCCGGTAACCGCTGGATTCCTCCCCGGCCAGATCAATCAGGCTTTTATTACCCTGTTTGTTTCTTTCCATCTTGCTCACCCCCTGTTTTAATTAAAGCAACTCCTTCTTTTTAAAGCTGCGCAAAAAAATCCTTTACTTGCAAGCAGGGGTAAAAACCCAGATCTTTAATCTCTGTCTCTACATTGACCGGCATGGTTTGATCTGTATATTTCTGGTTTAGTTTTCCTCCCATAAAAACAGGCAGATGACAGTTTAACTGTTCTAATTCCCGTTTTAGATTAAGGGCATATTCCAGGGCCATTCCATTGTGAGTACTTACCACCACAAGATCAGAAGCATGTTGATCAGCAGCAGCGGCAATCTGATCGGTATTCATCTCTGGCCCCAGGTTGATTATTTTTGCTTCAGCCTGCTGCAGCAGCTGATGAAGCAAAAAGAGGGCATGTTCATGGACATCGGTTGAAGCCAGGATAACTGTTTTACCTTTCGCTTTAGCTAAAAGATCCGGGGAAAGATCATTCATTAGTTTATCTTTTTGAGCCCTGGTATGCTCGAACACATCGGTTGGCACTAAAGGTTCCCTGCCGCGAGGAAAGCCTTCTGCCTGTTTGCCGGCTCCAAAAAGCTCCTCAAAAGCAGCAGCCCCCAAATGTTTCAGAACATAAAGCATTTCTAAAGGATTCTTGATTTCCACACCTGCTTCCTGCAGGCCGTCCAGGGCATTCTGGCAGACCATTTTCCCTGCGCTTACAATTTGATCCGCAAAAGCCCGAGGCTTGCTAAAGTCCATATATGGAGCCATTCTTTCGGCTGTCTTGATAACCCGCCGGGCAAAAATATGGATATCCATAATTTCATCACTAGACGGCACCCGGATCGCTTCTGTAACCGGCAGGGGATGAAGAGCATGGCCGGTAGGGCAAACCACTTGGGCCATGGCATCCCAGAGCATATATTCCGCTACTATGCCCCGGTTCCACTCATAATCTTCACTGAACGAAATAGTATCTCCATAAAACATGGAGCCTACACAGTCACCGTCATGAATACTATCCAGGGCAAAAATCCAGCCGGCCCGCTTAATAGGATCAGAGGTTAACCCTCCATTGCAGTGGGTCAGTTTTGCACCGAGCAGCTCTTCAGCAAGATACTTTTCCAGCATAGCCCAGCCGGCCACAGTAGCACAATCATAAAAAAGAGAGCCCAGACCATCTTCCAGGTAAGAATGCAGCATAGTCCCTTTATTCCTCAAAGCTCCGATAATCGCCATAGCCTTTACCGTTTCTTTAGCCGTGGCGGCCTGATCCCGCCAGGTCGGGGCCTGCATGGAGAAATACTGGGATAGGTTTCCAATTGTAGTAACTCCGGCCTGTAATGCCAGCAGGGTATTTTCGGCCGAAGCAGGAAATCCGATCATGGAATCTCCCATGTGCGGCTGAATAGGAACCAGGCGGGCCAATTCCTGCCAGTCTTCCGGGCAATCAAGAGTAGGACCGGTTTCAGCAGGCACATTATGGCGCAGCCTTTTCGGCAGCCCCATTCTCCGGTCCAGGCAAAGCCCGTAACGGTCTACCTGAATTCCCAACTCTTTGGTTCCGGTATAGAGCTTTTTCAAAGCTTCAGCTGTTGCCTGCCAGCTGCTCATGCCAATATGGGCGTGAACCATGATCCGCCCTTCTTTGACAGCAGTCCTTTTATATTCCAGCTCTGAGGAAACTCCCGTCTCATCAAAAAAAGCGGTCCGCCCGATTGTAATGTTTTGGCTAAGCCTGACCGCCTCGCTTCTAACTTCCTCCATGGAAGGCCCGCATGCTCTTATTTCATCTCTTGCCCGGACTATTACATCTCCATATTTAATGGCTCTCTCCTCCCTTCAATTTTTTCCTGCCAGTTCTAAAAGTATAAAAGAAAATTCCACAGCCAACCACCCGGATCCTGCAAAAACACCTTAATGAAACTTCGCTAAAAACTTAAAGGATTTTTTTAACATAAAAAGAATATTAATCAGAACGTAACTACTCAGGCATAACGCGCTAAGCCGCAGGGGACGGTTATAATTCAACAAGGACAATGGGCTGAGTAGTTAGATCAGACTTCTTAACCCTGATATAAAAAGGAGCAGATTTAATTGACGAAAAAAGATCAACAGCTGCTGGAAGAAATTTATAAACGGGCCTATGAATACGAGGCTAAGTACGGAGCCTGCCCTCAGGCAGTACTGGCTGCATTACAAGACTTCTTCGACGGTATCGATGATCAGGTTATTAAAGCGGTGCATGCCTTTGCCGGCGGTGGAGCGCTCTGCGGTGAGGGGACCTGCGGGGCTTTGGCCGGAGGGCTGGCCGCAATTAGCAGCTATTATGGCCGGGAAAGGTCGGAATTTGGTCAAAAAACAGCCGCCCGCAAAAAAAATTTTTCCTATGCAGGGCAGCTGCAGCAGAAATTTAATGGAACCTTTGGCGGAACTAGCTGCCGCCAGGTTCAGGAAAATGTACTGGGGCGATCTTACAACATGTGGGATCCGGAAGAATACCAGGAATTTGAGAAGGCAGGCGGCCACAAAGATAAATGTACCAACGTCTCCGGTCAGGTAGCTCGCTGGACGGCAGAAATACTTTTAGAAAAAGGTATTGAACCAAAAAAATAGCCTGCGCTATTGAAGCTTTAAGCCCTCAGCAACCAGGGTGAAGGTTCGGTTGCCTGCCCTGCCGAATCTTCAGTTAAATTCGGCGACAATCGAACCATCTTCGCAGGCCCTGTCAGGCTCTTTACTTTTCGCTTCAGCGCTAGAATAAGATTTACTGATATATTGAGGAGGAGTTAAGATGATCCAGGTAACTGTTACCCCGGAGGCCCTTGAGTATATGCCTAAACTGTCCCGGGAGTTTACCATCTATAAAAAGCATTATGGCGTAGGTTGATGTGGTGGATACAGTGAAACCGCCGTGAGCGAGGGCAGACCGAGAAATACCACCCACTATTCAACATATCTATTTAAAGACGTTACAATTTATGTTAGCCATTCACTGCCCGGCAAACAGATCACCATTGATCTGGGCCGCTTTTTGGTCTGTAAATGGTTGAAATTAAAAGAGCTGTGATTTTAAAGTTTGCTTAAATAATAAAAACCTTATTTAACCGATCGCCCGGGCTAATTCCTGCACCGAGGGAAAGACATAGGAAGCTTTGAGCGGGGAAGTGGCGTACTGTTCCGCTGTTGTTTCTCCACTTAAAACCAGGACTGTAGTTATGCCGGTATCCAGTCCGAGTTGAATATCGGTATACAGTCTGTCCCCAACAATAGCTGTTCTGGTTTTATCAAGATTATATTTTTTACTTAAACTGGCGAACATGCCCGGGTTGGGCTTACCGATCACAAGGGGTGTTTTTCCGGTTGAGGCCTCGATAAATTTGATCATCGCTCCTGCATCAGGCATGTATTTCCCTTGACCCAGCGGACAGTTCAAATCAGGATGGGTAGCGATATAAGCGATTCCCACCCTGATATAATCACAGGCCTGCCAGAGCTTATCATAAGTCAGGGTTGTGTCAAAGCCCAGCACCACATAATCAGGATCACCTTGATCAAGCAGTTCGAACCCGGCCTGCCGGAATTCTTCCGCTAGAAGAGAAGTTCCAAGAAGGAATATTTTTGCCCCCGGGCATTTCTTTTTAAGATAAATAGCGGTAGCTTCACCGGAAGTAAATATTTGTTCTGCTTTTACCTCGATACCCATACCCTTTAGTTTATCACGATAGCTAAACCTGTTTTTAGAACTGTTATTGGTTAAAAAGATTGCTTTTTTACCCTGTTCTTTCAAGCATTTTAAAAAAGCTGCCGCTCCATCAATCAATCTATCCTCCAGATATATGGTTCCGTCCAGATCGAGCAAAAAAAAGTCAACTGCTTTTAGTTTTTCCAATAATTTCACCCACCCAAAAATTGGATTTGCTTATTATGTGCCCTTTAGTATAATAACGGCGAAGAAATAATTCCAGCTATAGATCTAAAAACTAGCTGAACTGAACTGAAAGGACTTGATCGAGATTAGCAGACAGAAATCACGGCCTTTTAACATCGCCCACCGCGGGGCTTCTTCCCTATCCCCTGAAAATACCTTCCCCGCTTTCGATCTGGCCTTTGAATCAGGAGCAGAGGGACTTGAATTTGACGTTCAGCTCAGCAAAGACAATATTCCGGTCATTATTCATGATGAAAGTTTAGAGCGCACTACCACCGGTGAAGGCCCGGTAAAAGATCTGACCCTAAAGGAACTTAAAACCCTTGATGCCGGTTCCTGGTTTGCAGCTGACTATAAAGGCGCAACCGTCCCTACCCTTGAAGAAGTTTTGAAAAAGTATAAAGACCGCTGTACGCTTTTTGATCTAGAATTAAAAAACCGTTTTATCAACTACCCGGGACTGGAAGAAGCAGTCATGGAACAATTTGCCCGGTACCAGCTCGAAGACCGGGTCATAATTTCTTCTTTCAATGCCGACAGCCTTATCACCTGCCGTCGTTTAAAACCCGCCGTCCGGACCGGACTGATCTACCTGGAAGAAATCAAAGACCCCTGGCATTATATCAGCAGCCTGGGCTGCTACTCAGCCCATCCCCTCTATATTTACCTGCAGGACCCAAAAACCCTGGCCGGTTTTAGAACCCACAATATCCCTCTTTACCCCTGGACAGTAAACGACCCCGAGCAGATGGAATACCTGGTCTCTGAAAAGGTGGAAGGCATTATCACCGACTTCCCCCAGGAGTTAACAAAAATTACCGGCCAAACAGGTTAATCCCCAGAACAACAGCTATTTTTCTTATCGGGCACGGTTCCATCGTCTTCCCTTCGGCCTGCGCTGCGCTTCGGGACACTCGCACCGTCACCATGGCGCCGCTTATCATTCAACAAGAGCAACAGGCAGAGGAGTTACAATAGCCCTATGCAGCTTGAAGATAGTTTTATGCAATAATTTCAGCTGTGGTTAGGAAGTAGTTTTTCCCAGGTATTTAGTTTGGATCCTGACTGCTCCCTGCTGTTTCACCCGCTGCGGTTTTACTTTGCTCAAGCTGACTGGAGCGGGCCAGTTTTTCAGGATCGTCTGCCAGCCTGTTATAACCGGCCCTGAGAAGCACAAATCCAAGGGCATAAACCACGGCTCCGGCCACAAACATCCCTTGATTACCCATTAAGTCCATGGCTGAACCGAGTACAAAAGGCCCAATCATCTGTCCGAACATGGTAAAAATATAGTAAAGGCCAATATAGAACCCAACCCGATCCCGCCCTCCAAGGTCAGCGATAAGGGGCATGGCCTGCACATTAACCAGGGCCCAGGCAAAACCGGCTACGATAAAAATAGCCCCAATAATAACCGGATCACGCACGGGAATAACCATTAAAAATAGCACCGGCACCAGTGCCAAACCGATCAGCATAGCCGGCAACTTGCCTATGCGGGTTCCAATCCAGCCGGCCAGAAGAGCAAAAACCAGGAAGGAACCGGCAAAAGTAGTTAAAATAAAGGCGGCGCGGCCTTCGCTGAGGCCTAAGGTTTCCACACCATATATAGGAAACATGGCATCAAGCCCGGCAAAACCGATAAAATAAGAGAGCATTGCTGCTAAGACCAGGAGTTGGCCTCGATAAGCGGGACGAAATAACACCTTGATTCCTACAGCTGCTTCCCGAATTGGGTTTTTGGATTCCACCGGGGTATTATCGATATAAGGGGGGTAACGATCGGCTTTTCTAAAGACAATCAAAAGAGTCAGTAAAAGGATTACCGCCCCGATCCCAAAAGTAAGCCGTGGATCAATATCATAAATCAGGGCCAGGCCGCCAAAAGCAATCAGGGTCCCCACTCCACCCATCAAATTAATAATCCCGTTAGCGGTGGATCGTTTTTCAGGCGGGGTATGATCAGGCATTAAAGAGATAACCGGACCGCGATAAGAATGCATGGCGGCGGTAAAAATAATTTCAGTTATAATCAGGGCCCAGAGCAGGGCTGAAGCAAAAGGTATGGCAAAAAAAGTTAGCGCCGCCACCGGCAGCGCAACCAGCACAAAAGGCAGCCTGCGCCCCAGTGGGGAATTAACCCGGTCTGACCAGGCCCCGACGACCGGAATAAGCAGCAGCCCAATCAGGTTGTCAGTCCCCATGAGAAGGCCGATCAAGGCCCTTGACTCGATAAAAGCCCGGTACATCAAAGGTAAAAAAGCATTGTAAGTAGTAAAGGCCAGCTGCACTCCCAGGAAGCCAAAGCCAATCCACCATATTTTTGTGTAGGAAAAATTGCTATCAGCCTGCTTACCCTTTTCCCCAACCTGACAGGTTTTACCTTCTAAAGGCCTATCATTCGCCACCAGTCACCTCCGCCGACATTGAACCACTGCCGCAATGTATTCATGAATTTCTGCTGTTGTACTATATGTATTCGGTATCTGCAGAAAAACCCCTGCCCAGGTCAGGTTAAGTATCAAGCCTGATCGAGGCTTCCGGTGAAGGCGGCATTTTTTTTATCCGGTTTACACCATCCCAATTAAAGTACAGACAATACTTTGGCCAGGCATTAATTAATTTACCCGGCAGATTATGATAACGACCAGGAAGGCCAGCTAAACCAGGCTCAACCGGATATTTGATATTGACATTTACGGCATAATAGCATAACATAGCCTTAAATCAATCATAAAAGGGCGGGAGCTTGGATAAACCAGGCTGAGATACTCTCTTGTAAGCAACTGTGGGGGTGACCGAGATACCTGATCCGGATAATGCCGGCGTAGGGAGCAGTCGGCAGAAAACCACCCGGACGGGTGGTTTTATAGTTTAGCGCTTTTTTTTCAAAGAGTTAGTTTCTTTTAAAAAAACCGCCCTAAAAAGGAGGAAATATTTAACGCTATGATTAATTCAGAAAGCATCTGGCAAGACATTTCAGCAATCAGGGAAAAAGTCCCCCTGGTTCACAGTATTACCAACTACGTAGCGATGAACAGCACCGCGAACGCTTTACTGGCACTGGGAGCTTCCCCGGTAATGGCTCATGCCGAAAACGAAGTGGAAGACATGGTTGAGATTGCCGGTGCCCTGGTGGTAAATATCGGCACTTTAAGCGATCCCTGGATCCGGGCCATGAAACTGGCTATAGAAAAAGCTAAAAATAAAGGCCTGCCAATTATCTTCGATCCTGTCGGCGCAGGAGCGACTGAACTGCGCAACAACACTATCTATGTGCTTTTGCCTTCGGGACCGCCAACCATCATCCGGGGGAACGCTTCTGAAATTAATGCTTCCGCAGCCTCTGCTGCAAAGACACGCGGGGTGGACAGCACCGAATCATCTGAGACAGCTATTGAATCAGCCAAACGCCTGGTCCAAACTTACGGCTCTACCGTATGTATCAGCGGAGAGGTTGATTACATCCTCGATCAAGAAAACATCGTCGAAATCCATAACGGCCACCCGTTAATGCCCAAAGTAACCGGCCTGGGTTGCACCGCTACTGCACTGTGCGCTGCTTTTGCCGCCGTAAACCCCAACCCGCTCGCGGCTACTGCCGGCGCAATGGCAGTGATGGGCATTGCCGGCGAATTGGCTTCCAAATCTGAATACTGCAAAGGACCGGGCAGCTTCCAGATCACCTTTCTGGACGCCCTTTACAATCTGTCCTTTGAAGATCTGCATGAAAAGCTGAGGGCCAAATCATGACGGTAAGCGGCCTCTATTTAGTAACGGATCGGGATTTGTGCCTGGGCAGACCACTGGAAGAAGTAGTCCGGCAATGCGTCCGGGGAGGCGTTTCCATCGTCCAGCTCCGGGAAAAAAATCTTTCCACCAGGGAGTTTATCGAAGAAGCTTTCCGGATCAAGGCCATCTTAGAACCATATGGAGTGCCGCTGATTATAAACGATCGTATTGATGTAGCTATGGCCGTAGAAGCAGAGGGTGTCCACGTTGGACAGGAAGATATGCCTTATGAAAAGGCCAGGGCCCTGCTCGGCCCTGAAGCGATTATCGGCTTTTCAGTCGAAACCAGGGAACAGGTTCTAGAAGCAGAACACTTTGCTGCCGATTATCTTGGTGTTAGCCCTATTTTTGAAACCCCTACCAAGACCGATACAAAAGGCAGCTGGGGCCTTTCCGGGATGGCCTGGGTCCGTAAAAACTCCCGGCATAAACTGGTGGCCATCGGCGGGTTGAACGAGAGCAACCTGGTCGATGTTGTCAAAGCCGGCGCTGACAGCATCGCCGTAGTTTCAGCCCTCTGTTCTGCACCGGACCCGGAAGCAAAGGCAAGAAAACTAAAGACGTTGATCGAGGAAAACCAGGGCTTAAAGATAGACTAACAACCCTCTTAATGGCAACCTTGCAGAGGTGAAAAAATGGTACATAATAACCAGGGTAATACTAATAACAAAACAAGCCGCCCTAACCTGGTCATATTTGATTTCTCCGGCACCCTGAGTCTTGGCGCAGTCCTTTTTAGCAGAGAAAAAACCATTCGCCAGGCTCTAAAGGACAGCGGGTTTGACGCCCTTGGTATTGATGATCCTGAAACTTTTTGGAATGATTTGGTAATACCGACCTGGGAAGAGGGAAGTACTACCACCAAGGGCTATATCAGGGTTCTGGCTGAACAGGCAGAGCAGCTTTTAAGATCGGGCAGCAATAAACCTGACCTTGAGACTATAAAGAAAGCATCTTTTCACTTTGTTAATGCTTATTTTTCATATTCCTTGATCGACCCACGCTGGGGGCCCTCTTTTCAGTTTCTTAATAACAGAAAAGATACTGACACCGTGATTGCCACTGACCATTATGCTGAAGCTACAGGGCATATCATTAAAGAAGTACAAAAAATGGGTTTAAAAGCAGCCCCCCTCGAACAGGCTCTCCGGCAGGAAAAATTTTTTGTTGCCAGTTCGGCCGACCTGGGCTGGCCCAAAACAAGGCAAGAGTTCTGGAATATCCTCAAACAATTCCTTGGCCCCGGCTTTTATGAGCAGATCCTCTTAATTGATGATTTTGGTTTTAATGAACAGGAAGACTTTTACGGTGGAAAAACCAAAGCCCTGAAGCGCCGGCAAAAAGTTTCCTCCTTAGTAGAGGAGGCTTTTACAGCCAAACCAGGCACATTTCCTTTCTTTCTTGAGCAAGCTTATCCAAATGGCGAAGGTTTAAGCAGATCCTACCCGGACCTGATAGAAAAGGCTCACCTTTTTTTAGAAACTCATCTCCGCATATAGCCTGCATAAGGGCAGGGGCGAGCTGGCCAGTTGCAGCCAGCGTTACGGGCACAGTAAAAAAACAACTGATTCCTGCCGGCCTTTAGCCCCGGCCTCACCTTTTTCTTCCGTTCAGCCGCACGGACAGTTCCATCGTCTTCCCTTCGGCCTGCGCTGCGCTTCGGGACGCTCGAACCGTCCCCGCGGCACCGCTCATGGAGCCGTCCCCATGGCACCGCTTAACTCTTAATTTTTCGCTGTAGTACTAACCATAAATACCAGCTGTTATCAACATGAACTCACTATTTTGCCAGGCCCAGTATAGCCCTGGCCTCAGCTGGGGTGGCTATTTCTCTGTTTAGCATTTTTGCCATCGCTTTAATATTTTTAATCAGATCCAGGTTGCTTGCCGGCCGGCCTTTTTCTAACTCAAGTACGTCTTCTATACCAACCCTGACATTACCGCCTAATATGAGCGCTAAAGCGCTCATATTATTATGGCTTTTCCCGATAGCGGTAACTGTCCAGGTGCACTGCAGCGGCAGGCTCTCTTTTAGGATAAACAAGTTTCTCGCAGACCCTTTTAAGGAACCGGGGACATTTAAAACCAGGTTAAAATGCGGAGGGTTTTTCACCAAACCCTTTTTTAACAAATACAACGCTGTATCGATCATAGACAGATCGAATATCTCCAATTCCGGCTTTACATCAAATTCAAGCATTTTTTGAGCCAGGCTTTCAATTAAATCAGGCGGGTTATAATTAACAGCGCCGGGGAAATTTGAAGAGCCGGTTGTCATGCTGGCCATCTCCGGCTTTAAGTTGATACAATCGCCCCTGTCTTCCAATTTTCCTCCCCTGGCCCCGGTGGATAGCTGGATTATGATGTCACACTTCTTTCTGATCCGCTCCATGATATCTTGAAATACAGCCGGGTCTGTAGCGGGGCTGCCTGTTTCATCTCTGGCATGGATATGGGCAACAGAAGCACCTTCCAGGTAACAATTATAAATGTCTTCTGCAATTTCTTCAGGGGTGATCGGAGTAAAGGGGTTTAAATTTTTGTTAGGAACATTTCCGGTAGGCGCAACGGTAATAATTGTTTTATTGTGCATCTAGATCATTCCTCTCTATCGTAAAATAGAAACAGGTTGCAGCGCTTGAAAGTTTTTATAAGTTCTTTTTCTAACCCGGGCGAGCCAGTTCCCTAATAGTTAATTTTAAAAATAAGCCCTTCTAAGCCCAGTGTACGTCGCTGTTTCCGGGATCACAAAACAACTTGCCAAATTTGCCCAGAATTTAAATGTTAAGGGGTTAACCCAAAAAAGCTCTGCTCTAAATATTAAACCTGCGTAACTACTCAGCCTATTGCCCTTGTTGAATGATAAGCGGCGCCATGGGGGCGGTTCCACCTTCTCCTGTGGCTCAGCGGGCTAGGCCTGAGCAGTTACAACCTACTTCCATTTAAAATAAACAAAAATCCGGCCGAAATTATCAGGATCTTTTTTTAAGCGATGATATCTGAACCGAACATCCTTTCGATCAAGGAAGCGAAGGACCCTTTTTTTTAATTGCCCGCTGCCTTTACCACATATTATTTCCAGTTCGCGTGCTTTCGCCATTTCGGCATCATTAAAAGCTTCATGCAGGGCGGCGTCAATTATATCCCCCTTGTTATAAATAGGATGCAAGTCTAGAGTATGGCTTTTTTTGGACACACTTGCCCTCCTTAAATAACCTGTTTACAACCATCTTTTTTTTATTGTACAATTTCACCCTGCTGATAGCAAATAAAAGCCTTTGGATAAATGACATCCTTACATCTAAGCCGGAGCGCCGCTAAATTGACAGAGCCTTTTTGCCTGTGTTAGAGTCACAGGTAAGAAAAGATATCTATGATCTGCAGGAGTTGAAAGATTATTTTGATCATAAGGAGCCTGTTTAAGATGAAAAATCCAGAAAAACTGGTTGTTTTAGCAGCTAGTTTACTCTTAATGGTTGTTTTTTCAACCGGATTTACAATTGATGCAGTTATAGATATAACTGCCACGGAGTCAGATACAGAGAGTAAAACCGAATTTAATTTAGAAGAAGTAAGCGATCAGGTCTGGGCTGTACAAGTTGAAGCTGATCCGGGTGAAGATGGCCAACTTAGCCAGGAATTCGAAGCTGCTCACGGCCCCTATGATGAAGATTTTGATGTGGAAACTGAGGAGGAAGTAAATAAAGACGCCTTTGGATTCGGCCTGGATGAGGACGGTTATTTTGAAGTGTTAACAGGCGAAGATTATGTAGGTGATTACTTTAAAATCGACCAAAAAGCCAGCACCACCGGTGGAACGACCAAGCGCTATATAGATATTAGCAGCCAGTGGTCGGGCGGCTATCTTTATGAAGATATGGTTGTTGAAGGTACTGCTGAAATCACGGAATCTTTTCATATGGACAATGTAAAACCCGGTGAAGAAGCAGTTCCGGAGTGGCATGATCTGTTCTAATCCCCTGTAGCAGCGAATCAGGTTTTTTCAAGGGCCAGTTCAACCGCTTTTTGGGCATGGATAACTGCAGTATCATAAAGCGGCACACTCGTATCATCCTGCTTTACCAGAAGAGCAATTTCAGTGCACCCCAGGATAACACCTTGCGCACCAGCTTTCTTTAAATCTGCTATTACTTCAAGGTACTGAACCCGTGATTCCTTATTGATCTTGCCCAGGCACAGCTCCTGGTAAATAATCTTATGGATTATATCTCGCCCCGCCTGTTTTGGCACCAGGACTTCGATTTCAAAATTATCCTCCAATCTTTTCCGGTAAAAATCTTGTTCCATGGTAAACCTGGTCCCTAACAGGCCAACCTGCTTGATCCCCTCATTTTTTAAAACCTGTGCAGTGGCGTCAGCTATATGGATCAACGGAATGCTGATCGCCTTTTCAACCTGAGGCGCCACGACATGCATGGTGTTGGTACAGATTAACAAAAAGTCTGCTCCCGCCTTTTCCACAGCTTGTGCCGCTTCAGACAAAATCTCAGCCGTCATAGCCCAATCCCCGCGGTGCTGCAACTTCTCAATTTCGGCAAAATCAACACTGTAAAGAACTATCTTTGCTGAATGGAGGCCACCCAGAGCCTTCTTAACCCCTTCGTTAACTACCCGGTAATAGCTTAAGGGTCGATTCCCAGCTCATTCCTCCCAGCATCCCTATGGTCTTCATAATGCCCCTCCCTGGTTAGAGTTAATATTTTAGGATTCGACAATAAATTATCAGCTCCTCCCTTGTGAAACGGCCTTGTCCAGATCAGGTTGATTGTTTAATAGATTCCTGTCATTCGAGCAAGGCCCTTGCTATTTCAATGTTTTTATGGTATTGTTTACCACATAACGCACCCCTTTACCGGGGTAATATCTAGGAGGTTTTTTTTTAATGCAAGGCAATGTAAAATGGTTTAACCCAGAAAAAGGCTACGGTTTTATCGAGAAAGAAGATGGCAATGATGTATTTGTGCATTATTCAGCAATTCAGGAAGAAGGCTTCAAAACCTTAGAAGAAGGCCAGCAGGTTGAATTCGAAGTTGTGGAAGCAGATCGCGGCCCGCAGGCTACAAACGTAACAAAAGTTTAAGCGTAAAACTAACTTTAAAAAAACATCATGAATTTTTAAACCGGCATCTATTGCCGGTTTTATTTATCTGCAACCGTTCATAAAAGCCTGCTTAAAAGTAAATACCCACGAAGAATGATTCCCTGCCAGAAGGATGATAAAACCCAAAGCATCTCTACAGGTATTGCTTGGCTCTTACCTTTCGCTGCAGGGTTAGACCAAATCTTCCAGCCAGGGCAAAAGCAAACTTCTTAAGAACACAGCTACAAATGCTCCGGTCAGAGCAAAAATGGATCCCCCATAAGCATCATCAAGATTTGGTGTCATTGCTAAACCAAGGGCCACACCTGCAGCAGGTGGATGTTCTGTGTCAGTTATGACCATCAGCAAAGTAGCAACACTAATAGCTACTCCTCCACTTAAACTGGCTGAATAAATGTAAGTGCAAAAAAGACCCACCACAATGCAAATTAAATAAGCGCCAATAATGTTACGGTTGCTTGCTGTTCTAAGTTTGGGAAGGGCAAATATTGTAAAGAAAGTAGAACCAACTCCGGCCAGGATGGTTAAAGCAATTAATTCTGAAAAAACAAAGAGAATAAAAAAAGTAATAACTCCGGCAGCAAGGCTCTGCCATAAATAGTTAAACCACTTTTCTTCCAAGCTTTTACTGATTATATAGACATCTTCATCCTCCATAGATTCAACTAACTTGAAATCACCTTTATCTTTCATTTGATTCACCCCGGGTTTAAAATATTATGAGCTTGCTGGCGGTATTTTCGAAACCTGATTACAGCAGGATCATATCCAGACATAAGGCCACAGTATCACTTTACCACATTTAAAAGCACTTATCCTGCTTTCTAAGCCACAGGCGCCGGTTATCATTCAACAAGAGCAAGAG
Organism: Syntrophomonadaceae bacterium; assembly: GCA_003567725.1. Lineage (GTDB taxonomy): Bacteria > Bacillota > Dethiobacteria > DTU022 > DTU022 > B1SED10-74M. The sequence continues at coordinate 16,193 of PWYU01000042.1, forward strand.
GCTAAGTAGTTATAGCACCTTACGCAGGGCACCTGAAATGATTAAAAACTATCACCGCTGCAATATTAATCCTACAAAGTCAAACTACTTGTGACCCTTATTAGACTGGGCTATAATAAAAGGCAAGTAAAACATTTAAAGCGGATATTGCTAAAGAAGTAAGGAGTTGCAGAATGGTTGATATATTGCTA
>PWYU01000109.1 GCA_003567725.1 Syntrophomonadaceae bacterium
AGATGCTCCTGGTAGGCTTCGTCATCGTTGGTTACCCTGATTTTTTCTTCTTTCAGTTCAAACTCATAGAGATGGTAATCTTCGTTGGGGTAGCCGCTTTGAAAATTTGTAACCGTCTGAATCACATCATGAAGCCGGTTAAAGGTGGCACCCGAGGGCATGATCACTCTACGCCAGATAACTGGCTCTGAACCTATAAGTTTAAGTTTTATAATATATGCCTTCATGATTTCTTCTCCTCTTTTAATTTGCCAGCGCTTGCAAACATTTGTGTCAGATATATAAATCAGGTCGAGTTTTTCATAGATGCCCTTAATCGGATTTTATCTAACCTGTTTTTCCAGTTCGCTTATTATACCTACAACATAAATCATAAAACTCCTGCAGCTCTCCCCCATCTCTTTATCGTAAGCACCTATGCTGTCAATGATTATTTTCCAGGAAATCAGGGAGACATCAATTTTATCAAGCAACGGCTCAAAATATGTATCAAACCACTGCATGGGTATACGACCCAGCTAATTTATTACCTTGGTATACGGGAAGAAATGGACCTATCAGCAATCCTTCGAAATAGTAAAGCACTATTCAGTTTTTGATTTCAAACAAGGTAATAATTGTTACTACTTAAAAGCACAATTAGGGTTGCAAGATGGTTCGTGCCTGCTGATTAGTTTTTTATGTCTGAAGATTAAAAATTTCGGGATACAATGCAAATTATTGCTTTGGCCAGAGTTGTTGCCCCGGACACACCCCACCACTTTACACAACGTAAAGGCCCATAAATAAGGGACGAAAAGAACCTTAGAAATACAAGTAAGCCTCTCCAAATTAGCCTCAACTTCTGATTGTATTAACAATGCATACAGCATAATCATTTTCATTGTGTCCCCAAAATTACCCCTCACCTTCCTATTTTAAAGAAAGTCGGTATTTTGAGTTACCTCCTATCAGGACAAAGCAACCGTTTCCCTTAATGCCTATCTTAGATATTATTATGAACATGACAAGACAGATGAAATGTCCCCCTTTGTTGGAGGTTTTTTCCCACCTCGTGAAGAAAAAAATCTGCAATACTTGAGCATTGCAGGGTAAAATAATGAAGTGTGAAAGACCATCGACAATAAAAATATTAGATATTGGAGGGATTTTTAATAATGCAGTCTATGTCCTATAAAACGTTTATAAAAAAGTAAAAAGCCGTTTAAATGAAATGTCCAAAGCTGACCTGGATGATATGATTATTCGCTGGGCAGAAAAAGAACTGCCATCTAACAGGCCAAATTTTATCGAGGAAATGATCATACCGGAACCTAGAGATCTAAATATAGATGCTTTTACTCAAAAAGTGGAAGGCGGAGAATACTGCGAAGGTTGGGGTTGGGACGATGACATCTTTGAGGAAAGAGACTGGGGCGATGAAAGCTGGGCTGATAAAGCAGATGATTTTTTCCTGGAAACAAGAGAATTGCTGCTTGAGGGAGACTACCAGCAGGCAAAAGAAGCTTATAAAAGGTTGTTCGATATAAAAATATTTGGGGTTAAATAAACCCCTAACCCACGGCTATTTTATAGTTGATTCTGATATTACCTTAGGAGGAGTTGTCAAATTGAATCCAGAGCAGTATGCACAGTTGATGGAGCAAGCCAGGGAACTGATATCCGAAGAGAAGTTAGACGATGCAGAAAAGATCCTGCAAAAACTTATGACTCAAGCTGAAGGCAGAGAAAAGATTGTTGTGGCAAACAACCTGTCCACAGTAGAATATGCACGGGGAAATATCGAAAAGGCCCTGTCCCTGTTGGAACCATATTTGGAAACCGGGTCTCCTATTGAAAGCCCCTATACTTTAGGTCTTGCCGCCCAGTTATATGCCTGCCTTGACCACCGGAATGAAGCGGAACGCAGCCTAAACCGGGCTGTGAAGGCTTTCGAAAAGATGCCCCCTAATTTAGAGGAAGAGGGTATCGATCCCCACTCCTGGTTCGAATACACTATTCAGCTCATGCGGGCTGCCGGGGCCCTCGGAGACCACCGCCGGGTTATTGATATCTATAAAAAGTATGAAATATACCATGTTAGCTGGGAAAACCGGTTCAATGCCGGCATTGCCTATTTTAATCTCAAACGTTACAAGCAGGCAGCTTCTACCTGGGAATCACTCAATAAAATGGGTAATTTTATCGTCCCCTTCCAGCAAGTTGCCTTCCTGATGGAAAGGGATGTTGTTCCCCATTTTGAACTCAGCTACAATCCACCAGAGTTGGGTAAAGTAATCGAGCATTTCATGGACGCCGGGGAGGATAGGGAAAAGCAAGAAACCGTCTTAGAGGATGGACAGTTTCGAGTGGTCATGCTCGATGCCCTGTTTGGTGAGCGAACAAGGGAAGAAGAAAAGAAACACGCAGCCAAAATTTTGATAGAATACGGCAGAGATTGGGGCAAAGAGCTGGGCTTTCGTTTACTGGAAAGCGCGCTTGTTCCGTACGAGGTTAAAATGGGAGCCGTGTTTAACCTGGTAGAGCGGGGTGTATATAAAGAAGGTGAAGAAGTCCCGGTATGGGTTGACGGTGAAGAAACCATGGTAAAAGTGGAAAAGAAGGAAGTAAGCATGGAGCCCGATCAGGAAATGGATCAACTATGCGATAGGGCCTTGGAACTCCGAGACAAAGGTCAAATTGATGAAGCAATCGCTCTACTGGAGCCACTGTATCAAGAAGGAAGCTTTTATCCCCGCGCTATGGTGACCCTCGCCAACCTTTACCGCAATAAAGGAGAATTTGAACCGGCCCTCAATATTTTTAAACTGCTGGCCGAAGCTATGCCTGAGGAGCCCGTGATCATGGTTAACCTGGCCGGAGTTTATCTCCAAAGCGGCCATTTTGATCAGGCCCTGCAGTGCATTACCAACATTGAAAATGGGGGAATAGGTGAAGAGTATAGGGAAAAACTGGATTACATCCGCAAGATGGCCGAGCAGCGCCTCACTCCCGGAACCTATGCCGATCAATTAAAAGATGATTACCTGGATCAAGTTGAAGAAGATTTAAGAGAAGAAGTGGAAGAGAAAAACATTACCCCTGATTCAACCCTAAGCCGTGGACTAAAAAATATGCCTAACGTGTGGCTGCTCAAGATATGCGCAATTCATGATATTGATCCTTGCCGGTTGCGCTCTCAAAGAGAAAAGGCGATCATTGCTTACCTGACCGATCCAGCCTATCTCAAAAAAACGGTCCAAGAACTCACCCCAAATGAACAGGAACTGCTATCTTACCTGCTAAATAAAGGAGGTTGGGCGCTTTTAAGCTCTGTCAGCCGTAAATTCGGCAAAATGGAAGGCGATGGCTTTTACTGGGAAGAGGAGAAACCGCAGTCGACAACAGGCAAACTTTGGAGTAAAGGCCTGATCATGGTCGGTAAAGCTATACAAAATAACCGGCAGGTCAAGATTGCTGCTATTCCCGCCGACCTGAGGCCTTTGCTGGAAAAAATACTTAATCTGTGATCACCCTTATTCGACATATTCAAGCCCGTTTATTTGGCACCACTTAATCGCCTTTTTTTGTATTGTTCGTCACGGAAGGAATACCATTCCTGTTCAAGGTCAAGTTCAGAGACCGTCTCTTTAAACCTTCTGAAGGCACCGGAACCTTTAATTGCTATTTGGAGCATACGACTTGCTTTTTCATCTTTAACAAAAATCGAAAATTCTTCAAGCATAGCATATTCATCACAGTGCTGACGCATGAAATTCTTTTAAGCAAGCGCAATCCTTGCAATCACCCTTTATGATAACAATAAATTCCAGTAGCACTCATTCATGAAGCCACTTAAGCCATTTGATCGGACCGAGG
>PWYU01000096.1 GCA_003567725.1 Syntrophomonadaceae bacterium
ATAGTAGTAAATATGGTATAATTTATATATAAATCTTCTCTTCAATTTATGGCGCAAGGGTTAATCTGCTCGGTTCGTGTGAGTTTTTTGCTAAAATAATCACACAGTCTGACGGGGTTGTTGAAAACTGACTTGCCAGGGCGGTTTCAAAGCGAGACCTGGAAGCCGTGGTTGGTTATTGGCTTTTAGATCTTTATCACCCTGCTATTGCTGATGCCTTTTATTGGTATATTTTTAGCATTGCTGGCTCCTTCTTGATCTGTATAGTCTTCGAACTGTTCTTTGGAAAAGCCTGTCTGAGTAAAGCTTAAATATACCGGGCAATTGATGGAGAGAGGTTCCCTTCCCAGGTAGTGATTTTTCTATATTTACTGGTCGAATTTTAATAGCTATGGTTTTCTAATCCACCCTTCCACGTTAAAATAGCTGTAGTTCACACTTGTATATACCCCCGGGCCGCTCAAATATTGTATAGTCAACATCTATCCAGGGCCTATAACTTAGATCATACATGACAATAGCATATTCAGCTTTGTTTATATATAGCTGAGCGAGATAAATAATCATCGTTACCGGGAGGTATAATAGCAAGCCAGATGCTGTCATCAAAGGTGAAAAAGCAGTTACTGCATGTGTGGCATAAGCAAGAAGAAGGAACTAATTAAGTTATCTTCTAAAGATCATAAAATATTTAAAAATATTTGATGTAATATCACTTTTTTATCTACCAATATCACTACTTTTGGAGTATAGTTATCTTAAGATTCTATTGATAATGATTTGATAGAACCTGCTTCCAATACGCTTACATGTAAAAAATAAAAAACTAATGTTTAATTAACACTGCGGTGCATTATAAATAAAATGGATTCTTGATAGCACCAGTGCTGGACTATATAATATGGCTTTTCAGCAACGCTAAATGGGAACTGTAATACTAAGCAGTGGTAACTACCTTAAATATTTATCAATACTATTAGCCAGAGGTGGATAATTATGTCAAGATTATGGTACATTTACCAGGACAATACCCAAAAAGGGCCTTTCACCGAGGAGGAAATGAATCATTTTATAAGCTCAGCAGGGATTAGGCCACATGAACTGGCCTGGAGTGAGGGTATGGCCGAGTGGCTCAGGGTTGAGGATATCCCGGATTTTTATGCAGCCTTAAGGGAAGCGCCCGGCCAGTTTGTTTATCCTGAAGAGGAGGTTGCCACTGAATCACATTTATTTTCAGAACCAGAGCCTGCTGCTCCAACTGAACCTGCACCCCCACCAGTACATGATTATAAGCCTAAACCAGGCCCTGAAGTAGTTTCAGATAAAAAAGAAGAGCCACAAATATCTTCATCAAATAAGGACAAAAAAGAAGAACCTCAAAAATCTCCAGCAAAGAAGGATAAAAAAGAAGAGCCACCAATAACTCCAGCAAAGGAAGATGATAAAGAAGAACCACTAATAGCAACATCAAGTAAAGACAAAAAAAAGACCCCTGGCATTGTTGCCATCCTGGCCTTGTTGTTAATCGGAGCTGGGTTGCTGGCTTATAACTTAATCGCTGATGGGCCTCAAGAAGTAGCCGAAGAACCAACAGCAGAAGAACCGGCAGCATTGGCAGGTGAAGAAGCAGCAGTTCCTGCCGGGGATGAAAGTTATCTTATTGCCTTTGATTCAAATCACCTTGGCACATATGATCTTTTTGTAATCGATCTTGCCGGCCAGGGGATGGTCCGTCTCACAGAAACTGAAGAAGATAATTATGAGCCTGCCTGGTCACCGGACGGCTCTCAAATTATTTTTTCACGATATTATCCCGAAGAATACAAAACCGCTATTTACATAATGGAACTGGCCAGCGGCAATCTGACCAGGATAAGCGAGTCGGAGGGTAATTTTTTATATCCCGCCTGGTCACCTGATGGTAACCGGATTGCCTGTTCTGCTGATCCCGCGGGAAGCTATGAACTTGATCTCTGGCTAATGGACCCGGATGGCGGTGATTTAACCCGGCTTACCGAAGATCTCTACGTTTCAGCTCCGGCCTGGTCTCCCGATGAAAGTAAAATTGCTTTTTCAGTCACTGAAGACTTTGAGAAGAGTGAGATTTACGTAATTGACATCAGCGGAGATAATCTTACTCAACTAACAACTAGCGGTGGTTATAATGACAACCCGGCCTGGTCCCCCGACGGGTCCCAGATCGCTTTTGTGTCAAACAGTCATGATGAAAGCGGTTATTATGAAATCTATGTAATGGATGCCGATGGAACTGATCATACCCGTCTCACCGAATCTGGCTATAACAGCCAGCACCCGGAATGGTCTCCGGACGGCAGTAAAATAATTTATAGTGAAGAATTTCATAGTAGAGATATTTATGATATTTTCCCTAGCTTTTATATTATGGATGCCGATGGCAGTAATCCAACCCGTGTTACCGAGGGGGTTTCTTTCGAATATCGTGCCTCCTGGTCACCGCTTGAATTAAATATTAATGATCTCGGCGAGGTCATCCGAAACGATGCTTTAGATCCCGATATTTTACTGGGATCCTGGCAGGGCGAATACGAGGGCCTTACTATAGAATACAGCTTTAGTGATGAAAGAATGGAGTTAACATCGCCCGATGAAACTGGCAGGGTAGAATACCGGGTCAACCCGTATTTTTCTATTCTTAACCTTGAATTTTATAACAGCTTTTTTGCGCAGTGGGATAATTATGGCCGGGTAGAGATTATTGATCAAGATAACATCATCATCAGAGACACCTATCTGTATAACTCTCTCAGTGATGATTATATGAAATCTTATATCGAGGTGCCCTGTATCCGTGTAGGTGGCGAAGATAAAGAAACCTCACTTGGTGCTGAATACCGTTTTGATTACGAAAGTGGTACTATCCCTCTATCTGATTTGCCTATCGGCAGCCGGGTTGCTGATCCTGCCTGGCAATGGGAATTCCGCCTGGGTTATAACTACACTAACGAAGGAGCATACGGGCTGCCCACCGATTTGGGTGAAAACAAACCGGTAACCTGGATTGTGGCTGCACATAATCATTATGATTTGGACGAGCCCCATGTCACTCTAGTCGCTGAAGAATTAATTGGACTGCATACCTTTGATGACAGCACCCATATCCATGAGCGGGGGTCTAATCACTGGGGCGATAGCGGTACTCACAGCAGTGCAGAGTATGGTCTGCGCCCCTGGTTAAACTCAACCGGTATTCGTGAAGGAGAAGGCTTTTACCAGGCTTTCTCAGATAATTTTGCCAGTGCAATTATTACTACCTCCCTGCCAAACTATGATTCGACCAACGATGTAGAATATTTGACCAACGATAAAGTTTTTATTCCTTCCACCACAGAATTGGGCGATACCGAGCATGAAAGAAGTTACGAAATCGGCACCGCTTATGCTTATTTCGACGGTCCAGAAAAGAGGGCTGCCCGCCTGGATGCTTCTTACGAGGAATACTGGACACGCTCACCTTCCACACACCGCATTACAGGCACATATACTCTCAATGCTGTTACAGAAGACGGGGAGATCGATAAGCAGCAGCCCAGTAATTTTAATTGGCTGGGCATCCGCCCGGTACTAAACCTGGATGCCGGCACGATGGTCTCGGAGGTGGAAAACTAAAACAGCTGATCCTGTAATACCGAGCATTATAAAAATCAAATCCGGCTGTACCGACGGTGTGCCGGTTAATGTCTCAACAGCTGAAGGGGAAACAAACTCCATTGAAGAAACGGCAGTTGAGCAGCCGCAGGAGCCATGCGACAATACTCCGGGCAACATTAACCGGCTCTACGTTTGGGAATTGTGGGTTTTAATGCAGGAGG
>PWYU01000099.1 GCA_003567725.1 Syntrophomonadaceae bacterium
CAGGAGTTGGTTGATTACCTGTCGAATCGTGGGGTGGAGCTGGAAAATGCTCAATAGATCAATAAGCGGTTATCTCATCAAGAGTATTGTTATTATTATCTTTACTTGACAGGACCAACCAGACCATAGATTTATACTCTGTTATAACTTCTCTTGCATGTTCAATAGTTTCATCTTCAATTTTAAAATATCCAGAAATCTCTCTTTCCCCATAAACAGATGGCATCAATCTTTATTAATTCAATTTGTCACATCAATCAATAAAAAAAGACAAAACTATTTGCTGATCTAAACTCTCATCTATCTTAGTTATACAGCTGTATCATCAAAAAAGAATCAAAGCTTAATTGCCGATTTCTGCATTTTTTTGCAGAAATATTTGTGTACCTTCTGTGCTGAATATTTTATTTTTGGGTGTTTAAAACTCAAAAAAGAAAGGGCAGTGGTATTTAATCACCGCCCTGTTATCACAAGCATATTTTTACTACATATTCTAACAATAATTAATCTTCAAGCCCCAGACCCCTTACCAGGAAAGCTGCCATCGCCATACGAGTTACATCCTGACCGGGTCTAAATTCATAGCCATCATCCTTTTCCCAGCCTGTCGAAATACCAGATGCAGCTAGAAGTTCAATTTCTTCATAGAAGGGATGATCTGATAAAACATCGGTAAAGGATAATTCATCAGGAACATCATATTCTTCGTCTAAATCAAGACCCCTTTTAAGGAAAGCAGCCATCGCCATTCGGGTTACGTTAGCAGAGGGTCTAAAGGTACCGTCATCATAGCCTTCTGTTATTCCAGATGCAGCCAGGAGTTCAATCTCCTCAAAAAAGGGATGTTCAGCAGAAACATCATTAAAAGTTGGGTGAGCAGGCACATTATAAACCTGATCCAGTTTCAGCCCCCTAACCAAGAAGGCTGCCATCGCCATACGGGTAACAGGTTCGGACGGCCTAAATGTACCATCATCATAACCTGTCGTAATTCCCGAGGCAGCCAACACATCAATCTCACTAAAGAAAGGATGAGTTGATGGAACATCGCTGAACAAAGATTCAGGTTTATCGATATATGGTATAGCAAAACCAGCAATTTCATCACCAAATAAATTTAGTAAAAAAGCAGCGCCGTTGTCAGTACAGATATAATAAAGCCCGCCCTGGTACTGATCACTTTGTGTACTGCTAAAAAGCGAGCCATATAGCAAATCGTTATCACGGTCATAAGCAATATCCTGGGCATAAGAAATGTTAATCCCAAGTTGTCCAATCAGGTTAGCAGAACCTGTGGTTTTATCAATATCATAAAGGCAGTTAGTAAAATAATCTATACCATACATCTTGCCGCTCGTATCTATTGCGATACCTGCAATTGACTTGTTCATAATTCCGTAACTCATTTGCTGGGTAATGTTAGTAATAAACTCCACCTCTCCAGTATGAGTATCAACTGTATAGAGTTTAGTTTCACCACCCTCTATTGTTGTTAAATAAAGAATTTGTCCAACGGTGTCATATGCCAAACCTGTTGCTCCACTCACTCCGGTAGAACCTACGGGGGAATGCAAGCCGGTTTCAGGATCCATAGTATAAAGTGTCGCTGGTGTTTCAAAACTAACTCCATACAATGTATCCTTAATAAAGTCAGCGGCAGCTATGAAAAATCCGTCAAAGGCCCTTAAGGAATCCAGTTCACCAGAGGGGATATTAACTGTAACCGGACCTTTAGGTAAACCTGAGCCTTGCTCATACACCAACCATCCAAAACCAGCCTTAGGAGCCGGTGGTGATACAGGATCATTAACATAATTAGCAGTATAGATCTTTTGTTCATTAATTGAAAATGATAAGAGCCTGTCTGTAGGTACAGCATTAGCAGGAATATCGCCCGTCCAGCGATCGAAACGTTTACGTGATTCCCCCCAGCCATAATATTGAGGCGCTTCAATTTTCACTTCACGGGCTTCTGGTATTAAATGGGTATAAGTAGTAATTCCAGAGTGGCCTGTACTGCTGCCAATGATAACACCCGAGGAAGGGTTGCTAGACTTAACTATCAGGCTATGGAGAACAGTTGTACTGCCAATATACATATTGCTCAAGTGATTAGGTTGCCAACCAATAAAATATGGATGCGTATCGGTTGATATGGCATTAGGTGAACTTAAACGAAGGTTATGACCGAGGCTTCCAGGCCATTGCCAGACAATCCTTAATTCATAACGATTATGCTCATTAACATTAAACTTTCGGCTAATAGAGCTTAATTTATTACCTGCATTATCTGGAACGAATGCTGTAATCTCGACTTCACCAGAGCCACTGATTACATCAAAGTAAACTGTTGCAAAAACATACTGCTGCCCACCAGATTGAAAATGTGTTAGTGCGTTTAGCCAACCAGAAAACTCAATTTCTACATTATCACTTTCAACAAAAAAATCTGCAAAAGGAGTATTTCCTTCGAATGGACCTATTTTTAAACTATTATCTATGTTATTAATAGCTTTTGCATCAAGCTTTTCACCCGGATTGCCAGCCCAATTAAAACTTTCAACTGAAGCAAAAGAATTGCCAGGCATGAACGAATTAAGGGTAAGCACAATAATAGCAAGCACGATTACCATCATAATATTAAGTATTATAAAATTTTTTTTAATCACCGGTTTGATAAAATAGTTAATTAACAAGACTCATCCCTCCAAATAGATTAATCGCTTAACCTCAATTGTAATTCTTAAATTTTTAAGTAAAAACTATACTTAGAACTAACCTAATGCCAAACGAGTCATATCTATTTCTGTTTTGAAGGTCACATCATCACAACCGGTTGTAACCCCAGGTAAGACCAGAATAAACTAACTGCGTAAATAAATTTTTACGAAATAGCCATTTAACTTCAAAAACTGTCTTAGTAACCTGGAAAAACGATGAAGTTTAGACAGAGCCGCCCGGTTTGTCCTAAACGGCTCTGCCTCACGTTAAATCTATTGCTTCTTTTATTAATACTGTTTTGAATAGTAAAATACAATGCTCTTTAAAGAGCGGTATCAATCAGCTGCCGGAATCATCTAACTCTAACCCCCTGGCCAGAAAAGCTGCCATCGCCTGGCGGGTTACCGGCAAGGATGGCCTGAAGGTGAATGTGCCATCATTTTCTTCCCAGCCAGTCGAAATACCTGATGCAGCCAGGAGTTCGATTTCATCGAAGAAAGGATGACCAAACGGAACGTCTGTAAAAGTTGGCTCAACAGGAACATCATAATCCTGGTCCAGATCAAGACCCCTGGCCAGGAAAGCTGCCATCGCCTGGCGAGTTACATCTTCACTAGGTCTGAAGGTGAAAGTACCATCATCCTCTTCCCAACCGGTCGAAATACCTGATGCAGCCAGAAGTTCAATTTCATCGAAGAAAGGATGACCAAGCGGAACATCAGTAAAAGTTGGCTCAACAGGAACATCATAATCCTGGTCCAGATCAAGACCCCTGGCCAGGAAAGCTGCCATCGCCTGGCGAGTTACCGGTAAATTTGGCCTGAAGGTGAATGTGCCATCATCTTCTTCCCAGCCAGTTGAAATACCTGATGCAGAGAGTGCTTCGATCTCGGCAAAGAAGGGGTGATCCGTAGGAACATCGGAGAAAGTAGGCTCATCACCATCTTCTTCAAAGACGGCTATAATCGATTTATGATCATCCATAGTTACAACGATTGTAGTATCCGTACCGGTTACATCCCCACTCCATTATTTAAACTGCCAGCCTTCTGCCGGTGTGGCC
>PWYU01000073.1 GCA_003567725.1 Syntrophomonadaceae bacterium
AAACAATAGGTCATCGCCGCTGTCAACGTCGTCTTGCCGTGGTCCACGTGACCAATCGTCCCTACATTAACATGCGGTTTCGTCCGCTCAAACTTCTGCTTCGCCAACTAAATGCACCTCCAGCTATTGATAAGCAATATTTTGATTAATAATTTTTTGAGCAATGCTCTGGGGAACCTCTTCATAGCGATAAAACTCCATATTATAAACACCGCGCCCCTGGGTGTGAGAACGTAATTCAGTGGCGTAACCAAAGATTTCAGAAAGGGGCACAACCCCTCTGACAACCTGCAATCCACCTTTTAATTCGGTACCCAGAATTCGTCCTCTCCGGCCGGTCAAATCGCCAATAATATCTCCCAGGTACTCTTCGGGAGCAGATATTTCAATTTTCATAACCGGCTCCAGGAGGATAGGGCCTGCTTTTGACATTGCCGTTTTAAGAGCCTTCGAAGCGGCAATACGAAAAGCAAGTTCTGATGAATCAACTTCATGAAATGATCCATCGATTAAGGTGGCTTTAATATCTATAGCCGGATAGCCGGCCAGTATTCCGTTTTGAGCTGCTTCTTTAAGGCCACCCTCTACAGCGGGAATGAACTCTTTCGGGATTGCCCCGCCGACAATCTTGTTTTCAAATACAAATCCATCGCCTGATTCCAGTGGTTCTAAGACTATCTTCACATGACCGTACTGGCCGCGACCACCTGACTGACGCACAAAACGCCCTTCGGTCGTTGCTTCATTTTGAATGGTTTCTTTATAGGCAACCTGCGGTTTACCAACGTTAGCCTGCACTTTAAATTCCCGCAGGAGGCGATCAACAATAATCTCGAGATGTAATTCGCCCATTCCGGAAATTATGGTTTGACCGGTTTCTTGATCGGTATAAATCTGAAAAGTGGGATCTTCTTCAGCCAGATGCTGCATTGATACAGACATTTTATCCTGATCGGCTTTAGTCTTGGGCTCAATGGCAATAGAAATTACCGGTTCGGGAAACTTAATGTTTTCCAAAACAATGGGCTTGTCAAGAGCGCAAAGCGACTCTCCCGTGCTGATCTGTTTAGGGCCGGCCAGAGCCAGGATATCACCGGTTTTAGCTTCTTCTATTTCTTCCCTGAAGTTGGCATGCATCCTGATCAGCCTGCTCACCCGCTGACGCTGCTGCCGGGTAGCATTGTAAACAACAGACCCTTTTTTTAATGTGCCGGAATAAACCCGGGCAAAAGCCAGCTTGCCTACATAAGGATCTACCATAATTTTAAATACCAGGGCAGAAAAAGGAGCATCATTGGAGGGAAGCCGGAAATCCTCTTCCCCATCTTTAGGATTAAAACCTTTTACCGCACCCACTTCCACCGGAGAAGGCAATAAATTGACTACCGCATCAAGCAACAGCTGAACACCCTTATTGCGATATGAAGAGCCGCATAATACCGGCACCAGGTTATGATGTATGGCTGCTTTGCGCAGAGCCTTGTAGCATTCTTCAGCGGTTATATCTTCACCATTAAAATATTTTTCCATGACATTATCATCGTAATCGGCGACCGCTTCAATTAGTTTTTCCCGGTAAACATTAACTTTATCTTTCATGTCATCCGGTATGTCACCTTCGGTTCTACGGGTGCCCAGATCATCTTCATAAATAACAGCTTTTAAAGTAATCAGATCAATAATACCGTTAAAATTGTTCTCTGCACCCATTGGCAGCTGAATAGGGAGCGCATGCGCCTTCAGCCTTTCTTGCATTTGCTGAACTACGCTGAAAAAGTCTGCCCCCACGGTATCCATTTTATTAATATACGCCAGGCGGGGGACATGATACCGATCTGCCTGATGCCAGACAGTTTCCGATTGGGCTTCTACACCACCCTTGGCGCAAAAAACAGCTATAACTCCGTCCAGGACCCGCATGGAACGTTCTACTTCAACTGTAAAGTCCACGTGTCCGGGCGTGTCGATAATATTAATTAATTTATCTTGCCACCGACAGGAGGTAGCGGCAGAAGTTATGGTAATACCTCTTTCCTGCTCCTGGGCCATCCAGTCCATAGTGGCAGTCCCGTCATGAACTTCACCGAGTTTATGAAGCCGCCCTGAATAAAATAATATCCGCTCTGTAGTTGTTGTTTTGCCGGCATCAATGTGAGCTGCAATCCCAATATTCCTGATATTATCAAGGTTTTCGTCCACATTTAAATCTTTCTTTTGAGTTTTTTTTGTTTCCTTGCTCATGTCACCCCTCCTTTCTTAAAGCCGGTAAGGCTATTAGAAATCTCTTCATCAAAGCAGGTCTAGGCTAATAAAAATCTATATCTCGTAAAAATCATTACCAGCGGTAATGGGCAAATGCTTTATTCGCTTCTGCCATCTTATGGGTATCTTCTTTTTTCTTGATGGAGTTGCCGGTTCCTCCGGCTGCTTCCGTCAGCTCTGCGGCTAAACGCTGAGCCATGGTCTTTTCAGAGCGGCCGCGGGCAAAATTTATGATCCAGCGGATGGCCAGGATATTTTTGCGGTGGGTGTTTACTTCCACCGGAACCTGGTAGGTGGCTCCACCAACCCGGCGCGCTTTAACTTCAAGGACAGGCGATACATTGCGCACCGCAGTTTCAAAAACTTCGTGCGGTTCCTTGCCCGTTTTTTCCTTGATTATATCGAAAGCGCCGTAAATTATCTCCTGGGCGGCACCTCTCTGGCCGTCATACATTAATTTGTTTATAAATCTTGTTACCAGCTTACTTTTATAAACTGGATCCGGCAAAATATCCCGTTTTGAAACAGGGCCTTTGCGTGGCATTATAATCACCTACTCCTTACTAATTTACTGCGTTTTCGGTTTTTTAGTACCGTATTTTGAGCGTCCCTGAGCCCTGTTTTCCACTCCGGCTGCATCGAGAGCGCCCCTTACCAGGTGATAGCGAACTCCCGGTAAGTCTTTGACCCGGCCACCCCTGACCAGAACAACCGAGTGCTCTTGAAGGTTATGCCCGATTCCAGGTATGTAGGCTGTCGCTTCAATTCCATTGGTCAGGCGGACTCTGGCAATTTTCCGCAAAGCTGAATTAGGCTTTTTAGGGGTAGTTGTCGAAACTCTTGTGCATACGCCCCTTTTCTGCGGAGAACGCTCCAGCGCCGGCGCTGTTCTTTTCTTGATTACCTCTTTGCGCCCTTTACGGATTAATTGGTTGATTGTCGGCATTAGTCCACCTCCTTTTATGCTTTCTTTAATAAGGCTGCCGCTGCAGCCTTAACCTTAATACCAAAGAGTTTTCCAAGTTGGACCATGGATTCAATCTTTTCCAGTTTAACGCCATTTGCCTTACACATTGATATTATGGGCCGTGTTACTTTATCTTCAGCATCTTCGGCTATAAAGGCCCGGCAAATATCACCCTTTTCCAGGGCTTTCATGGTCTGCTTGGCCCCGACTACTTTGTGCCGGGAATTTTTAATCAGTTCTTTTATATCCTGGTCTTCCAACGGAAAGGCTCACCATCCTTCTTTAAAACCTCTCCTTTTCGCGCCTCTGAGGCGCACTTTAAGATTTTAACACCCTGAGCTACCCTTGTCAATTAAAAATTTCCTTTTTTTCAAACTCCGCTGAAACCAGTCTTAACCCTGCCAGTTCAAGTTAGTTTACTTAAGGCAAAGTTTTAATCTTCGAAGACCTCCGGGTCCTCTTCCAGACCTTCGGGCCTTTGATCGCCGGTAGCAGCCACTGCAGTCTCTTCAGTATCAAGCCCTAAGTCTGCTTCCAGTTTTTCCTCCGCTTCCTGTTCCGGTTCCATTCCCAAGGGACGGACATCGATATTGCGATAACGAGTCATTCCTGTCCCGGCCGGAATCAGCTTACCAATAATCACATTTTCTTTTAAGCCCAGCAGTTGATCCTGCCGACCTTTGATGGAGGCTTCGGTAAGAACCCGGGTCGTTTCCTGGAAAGAAGCAGCAGACAGGAACGATTCGGTGGCCAGTGAGGTTTTGGTTATACCAAGGAGAAGCGGCCTTGCCACAGCAGTACGGCCTCCTTTTGCTTCCACACTATCGTTAATTTCATCAAAGACGTAGCTGTCAAGCATACCACTTGGCAGTAAATCGGTATCTCCAGGTTCTTCCACCTTTACTTTTTTAAGCATCTGGCGAACAATAATTTCTATATGCTTATCGCTGATATCAACGCCCTGCATCTTATAAACCCACTGCACTTCTTTGAGCATATAAAGCTGAACTCCCCGCACACCTTTGACTTGAAGCAGCTCATGCGGGTTAATTGAACCCTCGGTTAACTCATCGCCGGCATTAATAGCCTGACCGTTTTCCACTTTTATCCGGGCCCCGTAAGGAATAGGATAAACCCTGCTTTCGCCATGTTCAGATGTTAACCTGATCTCTTTTTTATAGCGAGTTTCAATAAGTTCGATTTCACCTGCTATTTCTGCAATCAAAGACTGGCCTTTTGGCTTACGAGCTTCGAACAACTCTTCTACCCGGGGCAGACCCTGGGTAATATCGTCTCCGGCCACACCGCCGGTATGGAATGTCCGCATAGTCAGCTGGGTCCCGGGCTCGCCGATAGACTGAGCCGCTATAATACCCACCGCTTCCCCGACATTAACAAGCTTACCGGTGGCCAAATCACGCCCGTAACATTTCACGCACACCCCGTGAAGGGTTTTACAGGTAAGAACAGAGCGGAACAGCACTTCCGTAATATTATGTGTGAGAATCTGCTGGGCCATTTCTTCAGTTATCAAGGTATCAGCCTCAATGAGAACTTCACCTGTCTCGGGATGGTAAACAGGATCTAATGTATAGCGGCCAATTACTCTGTTCACCGCTTCGGCCAGATTCTCGTCGTTTTCCAGGAATTCGCTCAGCTTAATTGATTGGCCGGTGCCGCAGTCATCTTCTCTGACGATAACATCCTGAACCACATCAACCAGCCGCCGGGTTAAATAGCCGGAGTCGGCAGTTTTCAAAGCCGTATCGGCCAAACCTTTACGTGCACCGTGGGTTGAAATAAAGTATTCAAGCACAGTTAGCCCCTCCCGGAAGTTGGCCCGGATTGGAATATCGATAATCCGGCCGGCCGGGTCAGCCATCAACCCGCGCATCCCGCCTAGCTGGGTAATCTGTGATTCATTACCGCGGGCTCCGGAATGAGCCATCATGTAAATAGGATTAAGCTCATCAAGACCATCCATTAGGGCTGCCGTTACTTCGTCTTTAGCTGCTCCCCATACTTCAATAACGCGATCGTAGCGTTCTTTTTCTGTAATTAAACCCCGCTCATACTGCTGCTCGATAGCTTCCACTTTTTCTTCTCCCGCACGCATGATATCCGCTTTTTGTTCTGGGACGACAATATCGCTTACCGCTACGGTTACGCCGGCACGGGTAGCATAGTGGAAACCAAGAGATTTAACTTGGTCCAGAATTTCAGCCGTTTTGGTATTGCCGTACCTTCTAAAGCAGCGGGCAATCAAGTCAGCCAGGAAATCCTTTTTAATAGCTTTATTGCGAGGCAGTTCCTGCAACACTTTTTGGGGATTAAATTTTTTAATAGGAATAAAACTCTGCTCCGGCGAAGAGTCATTAAAGTCGGCATTGTTCATATAAGGAAAATCACTGGGAAAAACTTCATTAAAAATGACCTTGCCTACTGTTGTGAGCAGGTATTTCTTACGGCGGACAAAATCACGGCTCTTAAAACCACCGGCCTTGATAAAAATCCTGGCGTGCAGATCTATATAACCAAGGTTATAGGCGGTAACCGCTTCCTCGGGATCGGGAAATACCTTCCCTTCACCTTTGGCTCCGCTTTTCTCAAACGTCAGGTAGTAACAACCAAGCACCATGTCCTGGGTTGGTGTAGTTACCGGTTTGCCATCTTTCGGGTTAAGGATATTATGAGCGGAAAGCATTAATAAACGGGCTTCCGCCTGGGCCTCGGCCGAAAGTGGAACGTGTACGGCCATCTGGTCTCCGTCAAAGTCGGCATTGTAAGCAGCGCAAACCAGTGGATGGATCTGAATCGCCCGTCCTTCTACAAGAACCGGTTCAAAAGCCTGAATACCGAGCCGGTGCAGGGTTGGGGCCCGGTTTAGTAGCACCGGGTGATCTTTAATTACATCTTCTAAAACATCCCAAACCTCCGGACGCACTTTTTCAACCATCCGCTTGGCGCTTTTGATGTTATGGGCCTCGCCATCGCTAACCAGCCTTTTCATTACAAAGGGCTTAAATAATTCTAGAGCCATTTCTTTGGGCAGACCGCATTGATAAAGCTTGAGCTCCGGCCCGACCACAATTACCGAACGGCCCGAGTAATCAACTCTTTTACCGAGCAAATTCTGACGAAAACGGCCCTGCTTACCTTTAAGCATATCGCTAAGCGATTTAAGGGGGCGGTTACCGGGACCGGTAACCGGTCTGCCACGGCGACCGTTATCGATTAAAGCATCCACCGCTTCCTGGAGCATCCTTTTTTCGTTCCGCACAATGATATCCGGGGCTCCCAGGTCTAAAAGTCTTTTCAGGCGATTATTACGGTTAATAACCCTGCGGTATAAATCATTTAAATCCGAGGTGGCAAACCGCCCCCCGTCAAGCTGAACCATAGGCCGCAGGTCAGGCGGGATAACCGGTATGGCATCAAGGACCATCCAGGAGGGATCATTGCCGGACTGACGAAAAGCCTCGACCACTTCCAGGCGCCTGATGGCCCGTATTTTTTTCTGGCCGCTGGAATTAAGCAATTCTTCTCGCAAATCCTGAGCACTTTTTTCCAGGTCAATACGTTTTAAAAGCTTCTTGATTGCTTCAGCGCCCATCTCAGCTTTAAATCCTTTTCCAGTCTTAAACAGGGCCTGGTACTTTTCAAAATACTCCCGGTATTCTCCTTCGGTTAAAAGCTGCTTATCGCTAAGATAGGTATCACCGGGATCAATCACCACGTAAGCGGCAAAATATAGCACTTTTTCCAGGGCCCGCGGCGACATATCAAGCAGCAGCCCCATCCGGCTGGGGATACCTTTAAAATACCAGATATGCGAAACGGGAGCAGCCAGTTCAATATGGCCCATTCTTTCCCGGCGCACTTTGGCCCTGGTCACTTCAACCCCGCAGCGGTCACAAACGATACCGCGGTAGCGAACCCTTTTGTATTTGCCGCAGTGGCACTCCCAGTCTTTTTGCGGTCCAAATATTTTTTCACAGAAGAGCCCCTCACGTTCAGGCTTCAAAGTCCGGTAATTAATCGTTTCCGGCTTTTTAACTTCGCCTCTTGACCAGGCCCTGATCTGTTCTGAAGATGCCAAACCGACTTTTAAGGCATCAAAGTTATTAACATCCAACAAAAAGATCTCTCCTTTCGCCAGGTTTTAACCTGTGCTACTAGTAGATGCTTTCTTCGTCTTCTTCCAGCTCTTCCGCTTCTTCTTCCGACTCATCGCTATCCTGACTTTTCCCTTGCCTGGATGATTCAGGATCCGCTTCATCGTTGTCTTCATCTTCATCTTCAAGTTCTTCAAGCTGGTCTAAAGAAACCTCTTCCACCTTTTCCTGTTCTAAATCAAGCGGAGCTGAGAGACCCTCATCTTCTTTTTTACCGCTGCCTGCCAGGGTAACATCTTCCAGGTCTACATCTCCTGCCTCCGCTTCACCTTCCAGAACGGCGCTGTCTTTCTCATCATCTTCTTCTTTATCTTCTTGTTTATTTTCTTGTCTATCTTCTTGTTTTTTGTCTTCTGAGCTATGTTCTTTATTCTCTTTCTTATAAATGAAGCGATCCAGATCGTCTTCATCAGATTCCATTCCTTCTATATTAACATCAAGGCGGCGGTAATCGCCTTCGTCTTCGCCTTCCTTGATCTCCACCTCGCCGGTTTCCTCGCTCAAAACCTTGACGTCAAGAGAAAGGCTTTGCAGTTCCTTGACCAAAACTTTAAACGATTCAGGCACACCCGGTTCGGGGATGTTTTCACCTTTAACAATTGCTTCATAGGTTTTAACCCGGCCAACCACGTCGTCGGACTTAACGGTAAGGATTTCCTGGAGAGTGTAGGCCGCACCATAAGCTTCGAGGGCCCAAACCTCCATTTCTCCAAAACGCTGTCCGCCAAACTGGGCTTTACCGCCCAGGGGCTGCTGGGTAACCAGGGAATAAGGCCCGGTTGAGCGGGCATGGATCTTGTCGTCAACCAGGTGAGCCAGTTTGAGCATATAAACATAACCGACTGTAATTTGTTCATCAAAGGCTTCACCGGTGCGGCCATCATAAAGGATGGTCTTACCATCTTCAGGCAGGTTGGCTTCCCGGAAGCAATCAAAAACATCGTCTTCGGAAGCCCCGTCAAATACGGGTGAAGCGATACTAATGCCCAGTACGCTGGCCGCCCAGCCCAGGTGAGCTTCCAAAACCTGGCCGATATTCATCCGCGAAGGCACTCCCAGTGGATTAAGCACGATATCGAGGGAAATGCCGTCGGGCAAAAAGGGCATATCCTCTTCCGGTAAAATACGGGCGATAACCCCTTTGTTGCCGTGCCGGCCGGCCACCTTATCCCCTTCGGAAATTTTTCTCTTCTGGGCCACGTAAACTCGGACCAGTTGATTGACTCCCGGAGATAGTTCATCACCATCTTCTCTGTTAAAAACCTTAACATCAACCACGATGCCTGATTCGCCGTGCGGAATGCGCAGGGAGGTATCTCTTACTTCCCTGGCTTTTTCGCCAAAAATAGCCCGCAGGAGACGTTCTTCGGCAGTCAGTTCTGTTTCTCCCTTGGGAGTTACCTTGCCCACCAGAATATCGCCGGCCCTTACTTCGGCTCCGATCCGAATAATTCCCCGTCCGTCAAGGTCTTTTAAGGCTTCCTCGCCGACATTGGGAATATCGCGGGTAATCTCTTCCGGGCCTAGTTTGGTATCCCTGGCCTCCGATTCATATTCTTCTATGTGAATGGAAGTAAAAACATCTTCTTTGACCAGTTTTTCACTGATCAGGATAGCGTCCTCATAGTTATAGCCTTCCCAGGGCATAAAAGCGACCAGCACGTTACGGCCAAGAGCAATCTCTCCCATATTGGTACATGAACCGTCGGCGATAACCTCTCCGGCTTTTACCTTTTGGCCCCGCTTCACAATGGGGTGCTGATTAATACAGGTTCCCTGGTTGGAGCGTTTAAATTTCTGCAAGCTGTAAGCATCAATTTGCCCGTCAAAACCGGGAATCCGGTCTGTTTCAAAACGTTCCCTGGTCCGGCCATTGATTCGGAAATTTCGATTGTCGCCGTTGTCATCACGGCGGACAAAGATTTCTTTACTGGTTACCCGCACCACTTCACCGTCGGTTAGGCAGACCGCTACCGCTCCTGAATCTTTAGCGGCCTTACTTTCCAGCCCGGTCCCCACAAAGGGGGCCTCGGTTTGAAGAAGGGGCACCGCCTGACGCTGCATATTGGAGCCCATCAGGGCCCGGTTGGCGTCGTCGTTCTCCAGGAAGGGGATCAGGGCGGTAGCCACACTGACCAGCTGTTTTGGAGACACGTCCATGTAATCAACTTCATTAGGGTGACGCATTACCGTGTCATAGTAGTAGCGGCAGATAACCCGGTTGCTGGCAAAACGACCATCTTCATCAAGCTTGGCGTTTGCCTGTGCAATAACAAAACGGTCTTCATCATCTGCAGTCAGGTAAACAATCTCCGAAGTTACCCGCCCTTCCTTTTTGTCAACTTTCTGGTACGGGGTTTCTATAAAGCCGTATGCATTGATCCGGGCGTAAGTGCCAAGTGATCCGATCAAGCCAATATTCGGGCCTTCCGGGGTCTCAATGGGGCAAATTCGGCCATAGTGGGAGTGGTGTACATCGCGCACTTCAAAACCGGCACGTTCCCTGCTTAAGCCGCCGGGCCCAAGAGCGCTAAGACGCCTTTTATGGGTCAGCTCAGCCAGCGGGTTGGTTTGATCCATAAACTGAGACAGCTGGCTGCTGCCAAAAAATTCCTTAATTGATGCAATTACCGGCCTGATGTTTATTAAAGCCTGGGGGGTAATCGCCTCAACGTCCTGAATGGTCATCCTTTCCCTAACTACTCTTTCCATCCGGGAAAGTCCGATTCGGAACTGGTTTTGTAACAACTCTCCCACACTGCGCAGGCGCCGGTTGCCGAGGTGATCGATATCGTCAGCTTTGCCAATACCGTCAAAAAGGTTAAAAATATAGTTCACTGCGGCGATGATATCGGCGATAACCAGGTGCCTGGTCGATAAATCAACATTACCGTTACCGATAATCAAATTAGTCCGGTCCCGATAATTAATTTTTACTCTTTTAATATTATTTTCATCGATAACCCGGGCTACGTCTTCTTCCACGATGGTTCCGGCCGGGTAAAGTACAGTCCCTTCTGCGGGATCTAAAACATCTTCGGCCAGTTCATGGCCGAACAACCGCTCGGTCATAGATAGTTTTTTGTTAGCCTTGAACCTTCCTACGTAGGCAAAATCGTAACGCTTGCCGTCAAAGAAAAGCGAATCAAATAGCGAACGGGCATTTTCCACATTAAGCGGTTCCCCGGGGCGCAAACGCTTGTAAATTTCAAGTAATGCCGATTCTGAAGAATCGGTATGATCTTTATCCATCAGCTCATTGAGCCTGGGGTCATGGCCCATAATTTCCTGTATTTCTTCGTCTGTGCCGTAACCGATAGCCCTTAAAAGCACAGTGACCGGTATTTTTCTGGTTCGATCAACCCTCACGAATACACCTTCGCTAACATCAGTCTCAAATTCAAGCCATGTGCCCCGATTAGGTATTATAGTGGCATTGATCAATTCTTTACCGGTAGCGCCGGTCGGATCGGGCTGTTTTTTAAAATAAACGCCCGGCGAACGGACCAGCTGGCTAACGATTACTCTTTCCGCTCCATTGATAATAAAAGTTCCGTTTTCCGTCATCATGGGAAAATCACCCATAAAAACTTCCTGCTCTTTAACTTCACCGGTTTCCTGGTTGACCAGGCGCACTTTAACCTTTAAAGGCACTGCATAAGTGGCATCCCGCTCTTTGCAATCGTCAACGGAATATTTTGGCTCACCCAGTGAATAGTCAAAAAACTCCAGGACTAAATTTCCTGTGAAATCCTGGATCGGAGAAAAATCATCAAATATTTCTTTAAGGCCTTGTTCCAGAAACCATTCAAACGAACTACGCTGCACTTCAATCAAATTCGGAAGATCAAGAACTTCTGTGATACGGGCAAAAGAACGCCGTTCCCTCAAGCCAGTTGCGACGTTAGTGGACATTAAAAAAAATCACTCCCCTGATACCTGGTTTATGATTTAAAACCGGAAAATAAAGGCTGAACCTTTTAAACAGCCAAATCTCCTCTGTTTCTCCTATGGGTAATCTGTCATCATAAAGAGGTTTATCAATTCTCACTTAAAAAAACACATAATGGCAACACTAGACAAGTTAAAATTTTATCACAAGCAATTATAGGTGTCAACAGCTCTGGGGAATTATTTTTGGAAAAGATGATAAAAATGATGTTACCTTTGTCAAACCATTAACTCTTCCCTGAGAAACAGCATTAAACCAATCTATTGTATATCTACAATAACAAAATTGCAGTAATAATTCAAGCGGTTGTTTAATGATCAGGGCAAATGAAACTATTTTTAGTTGTAACTGCTCAGCCAAAGTCATCTGCTACTGCTCAAGCCTGCTTAAGAAAAGGAAGCAAGCAAAAAGTGCAGACATAAAATGCCGGTGCAGTTCCAGCCTAAACGATTAGCAAGTGCAGTTTTCTTAAAGAGGCTGTGCAATAACTTATTTTTAAAAACCGCATTAAAATCCATAGCGGCAAAGTGAAAAGGGAGTGTTTATTACCACTCCCTCATAATCGGTATAACTAGCTTTTGTTTTTAAACTGATCCAGATTGAAAAGCATCTGAGGCAGGCTATTTCAGTTCAATAACTCCGCCTGCTTCTTCAATCTTCGCCTTGGTCGCTTCAGCATCTTCTTTATTTACTTTTTCCTGGATCGAGCTTGGCAGTTCGTCTACCATCGCTTTTGCTTCCTTAAGCCCCAGGCCGGTCAGCTCACGGACCACTTTGATAACCTGGATCTTTTTATCACCGGCTGAAGTAAGGACCACATCAAACTCATCTTTCTCCTCTTCCTGCGCTCCGCCCTCAGCAGCGGGAGCAGCTGCTGCCACCGGCGCAGCAGCAGTAACACCAAATTCCTCTTCAAGAGCTTTTACCAGATCTGAAAGCTCAAGAACGGTCATTCCTTTGATCATTTCCATAATTTCGCTTACTTTATTCTCTTCTTTAGCCATTTTAAGTTTACTCCTTTATTATTAAGATTAATATTGGTAGCGGCACCAGAAAAAACCTTTAACCCCCTAGCGAAGACACAGACCCGGATCAGGCACTTTCCTTCTGTTTGCGAACTGCATCCACTGCGTATACCAGCTGGCCAAGTGTGCCCTGCAGCACTCCGGCCAAACCCTGGATAGGCGCCTGGAAACCGCCGACTACTTTAGCCAATAAAATTTCACGGGATGGTATTTCACCCAGCTCCTTAATCCGTTCAGAAGATACCAGCTGCCCGGAAAGCACACCGCCTTTAATCACCAGCGCTTCGTTTTCTTTAGTAAACTCGTTAAACACTTTCGCCGCAGCAACGGGATCTTCGTCGGCATAGGCGAGAGCCGTGGGGCCTTCAAAAAACTCTTCCAGTTGTTCAAAACCGGCTTCCCTGCAGGCCCATTTATTCATGGTATTCTTGGTCACCCGGAACTGGCATTGTTCCTTTCTCAGGCGTCCGCGCAGGTTATTAATAGCTTCAACATTCAAGCCCCTGTAATCGGTTACCACAACCAGTTCCGCTTGTTTTAAAGCCGCAGCTATTGCATCCTTCATTTTTTCTTTTTCTTCTCTGGTGAGCACTTACTTTCACCTCCTCTAACCCAAAATTCGTAGTCATTGATTCATGCTATGCTGTTTACCTTTCAGCCTTTGTGGTTATAATTTTAGTCCAATGAAAAAGGAGTTTTCCGCAGAATGGAAAACCCCTCTCGTAGCCTGTTTAAAAACCACTGGCCCAGGCCAATAACTAAGAGCCTTTCCTGGACAGGAAGCCCTGCCGGGCTATTAAACTAAACCGTTCCTGCCGTCTCCGGAATAAAGCTTTATATATTTTTTTACTACAATTACTGCCTTATTTTTTCATCCCAATACCGGGATTAATTTTAATCCCCGGGCCCATGGTCGAACTTACAGTTATATTCCTCATGTACTGGCCTTTAGTAGTAGCGGGGCGCGCTTTGATCAGGGCATCGAGAATCGCCTGGAAATTTTCTACCAGCTGGTTCTGCTCAAAAGATACTTTACCGATGGGTACATGAACATTGCCGGCTTTTTCTGTGCGGTATTCAACCTTTCCGGCCTTGATGTCGCCAATCGCCTTGGCTACCTCAAAGGTAACGGTGCCGCTTTTCGGATTGGGCATCATCCCACGCGGGCCGAGGATTTTACCCAGCTTTCCTACTGAACTCATCATATCGGGTGTGGCTATGGCCACATCGAAGTCCAACCAGCCTTCCTGAACCCTGGCTGCCAGTTCATCGGACCCAACATGATCGGCTCCTGCCTCTTCAGCTTCGCTGATCTTTTCACCCTTGGCAAAAACAATCACCCTGACTGTCTTGCCGGTTCCATGCGGCAAAACCACTGATCCCCGTACCTGCTGATCGGCATGCTTGGGATTGACTCCAAGGCGAAAAACCGCTTCAACAGTTTCATCAAATGAACGATTGCTCAATCCCTTGACCTTTGCCAGGGCTTCTTCAGGATCATATCTGGTTTCACGATCGACCTGTTTTCGCGCTTCCTGGTATTTCTTTCCTTTCACTGTCATGTCTTAAACCTCCCGTGGTTTGCGGGCTTATCTGCCCTCCCACTTAATTAAAGATTCCTTATAGCTTTCTTATTATAGAGTTATTCCTTCTGCTCGTTTCGTTTCAAATGAGACTCTATCCTCTAAGCTGCGCTTTGCCTTAAGATTTGATTGATAAAACCCGATAATTCACCGGTTCGGGTTGGGCTGCTTAAAATGCAGCCGGGATCAAAGCTTAATTACCTTCAACTACAATGCCCATACTGCGAGCTGTGCCGGCAATAATATTTGCAGCGGCTTCAATGTCATAGGCATTTAAGTCTTCCAACTTTTGCTTAGCAATCTCTCTAACCTGATCACGGGTAACGGTAGCTACTTTAACCCGGTTCGGTTCGCCGGAAGCTGTATCAATGCCGGCCGCCTTCTTTAGCAGGACTGCTGCCGGTGGGGTTTTAGTGATAAAGCTAAAAGAGCGATCTTCATAGACTGTTAATTCCACCGGAATAATTAGCCCGCCTTCGTTAGCCGTCTTCTCGTTAAATTCCTTACAAAAGGCCATAATATTAACGCCGTGCTGACCAAGAGCCGGCCCTACCGGTGGCGCGGGCGTTGCTTTTCCGGCCGGTATTTGAAGCTTTACCTGTGCGAGTAATTTTTTCTTTGCCATAAATCTAACCTCCCCACTGATCCTGCCCTGCAGGGCTTTCAGTGCTCATTAAAATTTTATAACCTGGTGAAACTCCAATTCCACCGGGGTTTCCCTTCCAAACATAGATACTGAAACCTTTACGGTCCCTTTTTCCTGGTTTATTTCCTCCACTTTACCTTCAAAATTTTTAAAGGGTCCGCTGACTACCCGAACTACCTGATTAATATCAAAATCGATGCGCGGTTTGCCTTCTACAACGCCTACCTGGCGCAGGATGTGAGTTATCTCTTTTTCGCTTAAAGGCACCGGTTTGGAGCCGGGCCCGACAAAACCGGTAACACCGGGAGTATTGCGCACCACATACCAGGAATCATCACTCATTACCATTTCCACCAGCACATACCCGGGGAAAACTTTTTTCTCCACTGTTCTTTTCTGGCCGCCGCGGCTGGTAATCTCTTTTTCTGTTGGAACCATAATCCGAAAGATCTTATCTTTCATATCCATCGAATCCACACGGCGCTCAAGGTTTGTTTTAACCCGTTTTTCATAACCGGCATAGGTATGCACTACAAACCATTCTTTCTTGACTGCGCTTTCTTCTGCACCGTTTACAATTTCTTCGGTTTCGTTTTCTGGTGTGTTTTCCATTTTGTCGCCGGTTCCGGAGCCAGTTTCTGAATTCATAACATCAGGGAACACTATGGCCCCTTCACTCTCCTTATATAACCATAATCTTAATAAAAGCTTAATTACTCTGCACTATGCTTGATTGTATCTAAAACGATACAGGCCTGTTCAACCAATAACCAGCTGTAGTATTGCAAGGAAAATACTGTCCAGGATCCAGAAAAATACTCCGATTACGATTACAGCAGACAACACAATCCCGGTAAACACGCTAAATTCACGCTTTGTAGGCCAGTTAACTTTTTTTAATTCAGACCTGACTTCCTGCCAGAATTTACTTGCTCTTTTAAAAAAATTCATTGCTCAGACCTCTTCTATAAAATAAATATTTGTTCAAGCCTTTTATCTGCCGAATGGAAAAAATGCTGCTACTTGGTCTCCTTATGCAAAGTATGTGCTTTGCAGCGGCTGCAGTATTTTTTTACTTCCAGGCGGTCCGGATTATTCTTCTTATTCTTGCGGGTGGTATAATTCCGTTCCTTGCACTCTTCGCAGGCCATATGTATGGTTACTCGCATTTGTTACTCCCACCTGTCTTCAAAATTCGTAACTTAAAATTTATCACAATCAGTTCAAACCTGTCAACAATCCTTCATAATTAGGAGGCGGGTTTTCCTGCCCGCCCCCCAATGGTTGCAATTAGAGGTTTGGTTACCTTTAATTCCTGCTGTTTATTCATCAATCGACGTGACTACTCCGGCGCCGACGGTGCGTCCGCCTTCGCGAATAGCAAAGCGCACCCCTTCTTCAATGGCAATTGGAGTAATCAGTTCAATATCCATA
>PWYU01000016.1 GCA_003567725.1 Syntrophomonadaceae bacterium
GCATCGGATTCTTCTTCTTCCTTTTCTTCTGAAGTTTCAAGAAAGGCGCTGCTTTCTTCCTGTTCCACCAGGCCCTGCTCTTTAATAAAATCGGTAACTTTTTTAACTTTATCATCACTGATAAAAGCGCCCTGGACCCGAAAGGGTTTGACCGCTCCAACCGGGTAGAAAAGCATGTCTCCTCTGCCAAGCAGCTTTTCCGCTCCGCTCATGTCTAAAATCGTGCGTGAATCAAATTGGGAAGAAACGGTAAAAGCAATCCGGGAAGTAATATTGGCCTTGATAATCCCGGTCAAAACATCTACTGAAGGCCTCTGGGTGGCCACAACCAGGTGAATACCCGCTGCTCTGGACATTTGAGCCAGGCGGGCAATAGCGTCTTCCACCTCTCCGGGTGATACATGCATAAGATCGGCCAGTTCATCTATGATCACTACAATATAGGGCAGGTTTTCCAAATCGCTATCTTTAGCTGCCATCTGATTATATGTATTAATGTCACGTACTTCCAGGCGGGCAAATAATTCATACCTGCGGCCCATTTCACGAACCATGTTCCTCAAGGCCAGGGAAGCTTTGCGTGGATCCGTTATAACCGGCATTAACAGGTGCGGGATACCGTTATAGGTACTTAATTCAACAACCTTGGGATCAATCATCATAAAGCGCAACCGTTCAGGATGAGCTTTATAAAGAATACTGGTAATCAGCGTATTCAAACAGACGCTTTTCCCGGCCCCGGTGGCGCCGGCAATTAAAAGATGAGGCATTTTAGCCAGATCGGCAATTACCGGCACTCCGGTAATATCTTTGCCCAGGCCAATGGTCAGGGGAGAGAAATTATTGATGAAACTGCCTTCTTCGATCACTTCCCGTAAATGGACCAGGGAAATAACAGTGTTTGGAACCTCTATACCCAGGGCTGCTTTTCCGGGAATGGGAGCTTCAATTCTTACCAGGGGCGCAGCCAGGTTTAAAGCCAGATCGTCTGACAGGCCGATAATTTTGCTAACCTTAACTCCTGCTTCAGGTTGAACTTCAAACCGGGTCACTGTTGGGCCGGCTTGAACATGCGTTACTTTGGCCTGCACACCAAAGCTGTGCAAAGTTTGCTCCAATTTACGGGCCCGTTCTCTGCTGTTTTTTAAATGCTGCTCACCGTTTGAGCGGGGCAGTGAAAGCAAATCCGGGATCGGAAAGATATAATCTGCGAAGGATTTGCCTTTTGAGACCATTACGGAAGGCAACCCGTTTTGCTGATCATTATTTTTCGGAAGGTCGTTAATCATTAACTGCCTTTCCTGTTGATAACTCCCTGTGTCCACAGGCACTTCTGTCCTGGCCGTTTCGTTCCAAACCTGCACCGGAAGTTCAGGCTCTTTTCCCAGCTCCTGGTTCGGCTCAGAATCTGGATTATTCAATTCTGCTGTTTTTTTTCGCTTTTCAGCGGCTTCTTTAAGCCTGTGTTTAGAGTTCACTACTCCCTTTCCGGTAAGCTTAAAGAAACTGCGGAACAATTTTATAAAACCCTGATAAAGCTTTTCCAGGGCTTTCAGTAAAATATCTAAAAAGCGATTTAAAGAATAATTAATTACCAGCAGGATAGATATCAAAGCCAGGGCTACAAGTAATATCCGGCTGCCGGTGAATCCGATGGAAAAATAGAAAGCAACGGCAAAAACCGCTCCGATCACTCCACCACCTTCTCCCTGCAAGCCTGGCATAAAACTGCCCAAAACCAGGTTATCCGGGGGCAGATAAGGCATGGTGCCGATCATAAACTGCAAATGCATCCATATCATGGCCAACACTGCAAATATGCCCAAACCCAGCAGGCGTGTTTTTAAGTTGAATTTTTCCCCGGGGATGATTAAGCGCAGGCCCATAATCCCGATCAGGACAGGAACCACTAATGCAGCTTCTCCGGCCAGGGTCTTTAAAACATTATTCATGATCAGCCCCAGGCCGCCGGTTTGATCTGTTTGCACCAGGCCGACATAACTAAAAATAGCCAGGGCAATCAAAAGGATCCCTTTGATTTGTCCCTGCATATCTATAGTGGAACGTTTTTTTCTTTTTCTGGCCATATAACCTCAACCACCCTGTTGTACATTAACACTAAATCAGTTACAGTGCATTATAAAACATCTGTTCGGCAAAGTAAAGCCCTGCCTGGATATATTTAGCAATAGCATCTCCCCGGCAACCAGCGAGCTGATGATCAAACTAAAACTACACCGGTTCGCCTGCACCGGTCAAAACAGTCATACCCAGCGGTTGGATAGTAAAATGCATTTTATCGCCAAAAAATATTTCTCCTTCCATGTGCAAATATCTCGGTTCACTAAGAGAAATAGTTATTTCTGATGCCCGGTACATCTGCGCCTGCTTAACATTTTTCAGTTTGCCGGAAAACACTTTTGGAAAATGATAAGCCAGGGCCAAACGGGGTAAGCTGTCATCAAAAACACAGATGTCAAAAAGGCCGTCATCCTGGATGGCATCGGGGACAATTTTCATTCCCCCTCCATAGGCCTGCCCAATTCCTACCGCAATCAAAAGGGGTTTAGTTTTTTGGGGGCCATTTCCTAAGTCTATCACGGCCTCAACTGAGCGATATGAAAATAGTTTTTCTAAAAAAGCATAAGTATAGGCGGATGGGCCTTTCATAAATTTTATGCCCTTATTAACCCGGTTAGCTATCTCGGCATCAAAGCCGATCCCAACAGAATTGATAAAATAGCGATCCATCACTTTGCCCAGATCTATCGACCTTGTTTTTCCCTTCAAGAGTACCTGGCAGGCAGTTTCAATATCAGAAGGCATGCTCACAGCTGTTGCAAAATCATTGCCTTTCCCACCATGAACCGTTGCCAGGATAGCCCCTGTGCCGACAATACCGTTTAAAACTTCATTTACCGTTCCATCTCCTCCAACAGCAACAATACATTTAAAACCTTCCCTGGCTGCTTTTTCAGCCGCTTCAATCCCGTCTTTACGCCCTTTAGTCCAATATATATCAAATTCTATACCGTGTTCTTTAAAAATCCTTTCAATAACCGGCACTAATGAATCAGCTTTTCCTCCTCCAGCTATAGGGTTCACTATGAATTTGTAGTTGTTCACCTGCTTCCTTCCTTCTTTCCATTTTATTAAATTTTAACCTGTTTTAAAGAGGTTTTTTACCCAACTGGGCTGCCCGGTCAAGGCAGCCCAGCGCGATATAAAATGGTTTATCATATTTTTATTAACAGGAAAACTTGTTTTCCAGTTTTTTCATCGTTTCTACAATACCTCCGTATTCTAGCTCGGAATAATGAAGCATGGCCGGTCCGGAAAAACCTTGTTCTCTCATATCGAAAGCTTTTCTGGATACTTTATCTCTGATATAGTCCCAGTAAGGATGATCAAAACAGTCTACTGGTTCTGTTAATTTGCCGTTATGGACACAAAATCCGATGGCACTTACTACAGGAGGGCCATCAAAATATGAAATAGTACAGCCCATCCTGGCTGGCATGAGCGGCCCCGTATGGCTGCCGCGCATAAAACCGGCCACATAATGACCAATGCTATAAGGAGATAGGATCTCACCGGTGGCTGGAAAATCTCCCTGACAGCGTATCAGCATAACCGGATCATCTTTGCCGGTATAAGTACCGGCGATATTGTGCAGGCGGGTAGTGCTGGCCGCGGTGGCCTGTTCACCAGTTGCCCGGGAATAAATAGCAGAAACAACAAAGCGTTCATTATCCCGCAGTAATGCTGCAATATCATAAGTATCTTCAGGCGTAAACAGCTCTATAACCCGATCTTCTGCGGTATGTTCTACATCAAGGATAACAAACTTAAAGCCCTGGCTGATTTTCGGGGAAAGAATCAGCCCCGAACAGTGCATAGGATCGGCAAAGCTTAAGTATAGAGGTAAATTATAAGCCCCGGGATCAGTTTTATCAGCTGTAAACAACAAGAAAGGTTCCGCCTTACGTTCCTCAAATTCCATCTCTGCCACAGCGGGTCCCAGGCCTTTAACATTACCGGAAAACGCATCGGACAACAGATCCTGTCCGGCTCCGTATAGCCCCTGTTCCTTAGCTTTTTCAGTCCCGCAAATAAAAGCATCCCAGGCCAGTTGATGTAGTTCAGTGCAGCCTTCGCCATGGGTGTGGCAAAAAAGTAGCGCCACATCATCTCCCGTATTGCCTACATAATAATCTGTAATCAGCTTCCCCATTTCTCTCTCTATACAATCCTTTACCGATTCAATCAGGGCCTGGCTCGGCTTAATATGGCCGGCAATACTGCCGATATCTGCTTTAATCACACTTAAAGTTGCTTTCATTTCCGCACCCTCCCTATTAATAAAAACCATTAAATTTTGATTCGGGACATGATCTTTTGTATGCTTATATTTCCTGATAGTTTCCCTGGTTATTTATTTTCTACTTCTTCTGAGATAATCCTTCATCTTTATAAAAAAACGGGAAGCACATCATCTGCTTCCCGCCTTTATCACCACTAATGCCTGTTATTTATTTTGTTTTACCGTTACCAGTGACTTCCATAATAATTGGTAAGATCATCGGTTTACGGCCGGTCTGATTATAGAAATAATTGGCTGCTGAGTCTCTAATTCTCGATTTAATTTTATTTCGTTCTAGTATTTTCTGCCGGCCAATTCTTTCTATCGTTTTATTAACTTCCTTTTTAGCTCCTTCCAGCATATCTTCCGACTCTCGCACATAAACAAAACCGCGGGTTATAATTTCCGGCCCGGATAAGATCTTTTGATTATTCGAGTTCATGGCCAGAATTATAATCACAATACCATCTTCGGAAAGCATTTGCCGATCGCGAATTACCACTTCGCCCACATCTCCAACTCCAAAACCGTCAACTAAAACCCTTCCTGCAGATACTGTACCGGTCATCCGGCCCCAGTTTGAAGAGAATTCCATCACGTTACCAGGTTTGGCTAAAAAAACATTTTCTTCCGGGATGCCAAGCTTCCTGGCAATTTTCGAACACTGAGCTTGCTGGCGGTATTCCCCGTGTACGGGGATGACATATTTAGGCGATAGCAAATTGAGCATCATTTTAATTTCCTCTTCACTGCCATGGCCGGAAACATGAACACCGGAAATCGGTTTGTAAATTACTTCTGCTTTGAGCTGGAAAAGATTATTAACCGTTCTGGACACCAGTTTTTCATTACCCGGAATTGGATTGGCGGCGATAATCACCGTATCACCGGGTTGAATATGAACCTGGCGATGCTCTGATTGAGAAATCCTGGTCAGGGCTGACATCGGTTCACCCTGGCTGCCGGTAGTGATCAGGGCTACCTTTTCAAATGGATAATCCCTGACTTGATCAGCATCGATAAGCATCCCTTCAGGAATTTTTAAATAACCTAACTCAGTCGATATATTGACCGAGTTAACAATACTGCGGCCCACAACACATACTTTACGGTCATATCGCACTGCTGCATCAATTACCTGTTGTATACGGTGAATATTGGACGCAAAGGTAGCCAGGATAATTCTGCTTCGGGAAAGGCGAAATATCTCATTAATACTATCGCCTACTTCTTTTTCAGAAAGAGTGTATCCAGGCCGATCCGCATTGGTAGAGTCGATTAAAGCAGCGATAACCCCTTTTTGGCCTAATTCCGCCAGTTTATGGTATTCGGTAATTTTTCCATCTACCGGGGTTTGATCAAACTTAAAATCACTGGTATAAACCACTGTTCCCACCGGAGTTTCAATTGCAACTCCTACAGAGTCAGGAATACTGTGGTTGGTTCTAAAAAAGCTTAGCTTGAAATTCTCAGAAAGTACCAGGTCTTGATCAGGACAAATCTCATTCATTTCAATGTTATTAACCGGATTTTCCATAAATTTAGCCTCAAGCAGGCCCAGGGTTAAACGAGTCCCGTAAATAGGAGCCCTTAACTCCTCAATAATATATGGTATTGCGCCAATGTGATCTTCATGGCCGTGGGTCAAGATGATCCCTTTTAGATCAAGATTCTGCTCCAAAAGGTAGGAAGTGTCAGGTATCACTATATCGACCCCAAGCATTGCTTCATCCGGAAATTTTAAACCGGCATCCATCAGGATGCATTCCTTGCCGTACTGTAGGAGAAACATATTTTTTCCTATTTCACCTACCCCGCCCAGGGGTATCAATTGCAAATTTTTAGATTTTTTATTATTTTTTGCCAAAATTAACCTCCAAACTCTTATTCAAACTAAATTAAGCTTTTCCGGTGTGACCAAATCCTCCATTGTTTCTGGGGCTGGCCGGCAGTTCAGAAACCACTTCAATTTCAGCTCTAAATACCGGACACAAAACCATTTGGGCAATCCGTTCTCCCCGCTTAATGGTAAATGGATCAGGGCCAAGGTTGATCATGATAATCTTGATCTCACCACGATAATCAGAGTCAATGGTGCCAGGAGAGTTTAGGATACCAAGGCCATGTTTTGCGGCCAGCCCGCTGCGGGGCCTGATTTGAAGTTCATAACCGGAAGGCACTGCCGCCATAAGCCCTGAAGGGATCAGGATAATCTCGCCCGGCCTGATTTCTTGAGGTTTATCTACAGCAGCATGAAGATCCAGACCTGAAGCTCCATCTGTCATATAGCAAGGCATAGGTAAATCCTCTGCATGATCAGCCCGTTTAAGGGGCAGAGTAACTGTTTTTTGATGCAATGCTTTCTTTCTCCCTTTCCGTTTTCTCTTTGACCGGTAATGCGCTATTTGCTATCACCATGATTACTTCTGGAATTAAAACACCCTAGCAGCTAGGGTGTTTTAATCCATGATGCTATCTTCGGTTAGATCTTGGCTTGCCTCCCCCGCCATCACGCGGCGGCTTCCCACCGCCCCGGGGAGGTTTCCCTTCTCCACTAATGCCGGGGGGTTTTTGCAACAAAGCTTTCCTCGATAGATCAATTCTACCCCTGTCATCAATATCAAGCACTTTAACTTCAATTTCATCTCCCAGGTTGACCACGTCTTCTGTTTTATCAACCCTGTGGTGGTCAAGGTGCGAGATATGCAAAAGGCCTTCTTTTCCAGGTAAGATTTCCACGAAAGCGCCGTATCGCTCTATCCGGGTAACTTTACCAGTGTAAATTTCACCCGGTTCTACTTCTTTAACCAGGGTCTCGATGATCTCTTTTGCTTTTTCGCCGCCTTCGGGGTCAACTGCAGCAATAAAAACCCTTCCGTCAGGTTCTATGTTAATATCAACCCCGGTTTCGTTAATAATTTTGTTAATCATCCTTCCACCGGGACCGATTACATCCCGTATCTTATCCACCGGAATTTGAAGCTTGATCATCCGCGGTGCATTTGGTGATAATTCCGGGCGGGGTTCGCCAATCACTTCATTCATTTTGCCAAGAATAAATTTATAGCCAACATCGGCCTGCTCTAAAGCTTTTTCCAAAATTTCTCTGGAAAGCCCTTTTATTTTAATATCCATCTGTAAGGCGGTTATCCCTTTTTCAGTGCCTGCTACTTTAAAGTCCATGTCGCCAAGGAAATCTTCCACTCCCTGGATATCAGACAAAATGACCACATTGTCATCTTCTTTTATTAAGCCCATGGCAATGCCTCCTACCGGTCTTTTAACGGGAACGCCGGTATCCATCATGGCCAAAGAAGAAGAACACACACTGCCCATAGAAGTTGAACCGTTGGATTCAAGCACTTCAGAAACCAACCGCACGGTATAAGGAAACTCGTCTTCGGAAGGAATTACAGGATCCAGGGCCCTTTCAGCCAGGGCTCCATGGCCTATTTCCCTGCGTCCCGGGCCACGCATAAAGCCAACCTCTCCCACGCTGTAAGGCGGGAAGTTGTAGTGGTGCATGAACCGCTTGGATTCTTCTAACCCCAGGCCATCTATAATCT
Source organism: Syntrophomonadaceae bacterium (assembly GCA_003567725.1). Taxonomy (GTDB): domain Bacteria; phylum Bacillota; class Dethiobacteria; order DTU022; family DTU022; genus B1SED10-74M. The sequence goes on from PWYU01000016.1 coordinate 7,930, forward strand.
GAACGTCCCTCAAGGCCGATAAGGTGCATATGCTTAAAACCTGGGTTTGACCACGGGTAAAAATAGCGGAACCATGGGTACGCGGCAGAGCCGATATTTCACAGCTAATGGGCCTGATTTCTTCAGGTTTCCGGCCATCGGCTCGAAGCTTCTGATTTATAACCAGGCTGCGCAAAGTTTTCTTTAAGACATTTTCAAATATCTTTGCCAGTTCTGGTTGGTTTTCCGGGTATTCTTCTATAAATCTTTCCATAATATCTTTTTTAAAAGCGGCAAGCCTTTCTTCGCGCTCCTGCTTATCTTTAATCTGCAAAGCAGCGCTAATTCCGCTTTCTATAATCGGGTCCACTTCAGCTACAAGATCCGGCGGCAGTTCCATTTCCACAACTGCGATTTTTTCTGTACCGCAATCATTAACCATTTGTTCTTCAATGGCTACAATTTCTTTAATCGCCTCATGACCGGCTTCAATACAACTTAAAACCTCTTCTTTGCTGATTTCATGTGACCCTGCTTCTACCATCATAACCGCATCTTTTGTTCCGGCCAGCATCAAATGTAAATCACTTTCCTGCAGCTGCGCCTGGGTGGGATTAACCACTGGTTGTCCGTCTATCAGGCCAACTATCACCGCTGCCACCGGGCCTTCGAAGGGAATTTTCGACATTGACAGGGCTGCAGAAGCTCCGGTAATGGAGAGCGGTTCCGGCGGGCAGTCCTGATCCATCGATAAAACAGTGCTTACGATATGAACTGAATTGCGAAAACCTTTTGGAAAAAGCGGCCGAAGGGACCGGTCTGTAAGGCGGCAACCCAGGATCGCCCTCTCTGTCGGGCGTCCTTCTCTTTTAATAAAGCCGCCAGGAATTCTACCCACAGCGTAAAGTCTTTCTTCGTAATCAACAGTTAAAGGGAAAAAATCTATACCTTCACGGGGTTCATCTGATACAGTTGCCGTAACCAAAACCACTGTATCGCCATAACGGACCAATACGGCACCGCTGGCCTGCTTGGCCAACCTGCCTGTTTCCATGGTCAAGGTTCTTCCCTGTAATTCCACGGCGTATGATTGCATATACTGATACTCCTCTCAACTACTTAAGTTTTTCAATAAAAACACGGGGACAAGCCCCCGTGAGTAACATGCCGCTATTTCCTTAAATTCAGCCCTTTGATAAGATCCTGATAACGTTCAGGTGCGCAATCACGTAAATAGTTAAGCAATCCTCTTCTTCGCCCTACCATCTTTAACAGGCCGCGCTGGGAATGGTAATCTTTTTTATGGGTTTTCAGGTGCTTTGTGAGATAATTGATCCTCTCTGTCAGTAAAGCAATCTGTACTTCCGGTGAACCGGTATCCCCTTCATGCCTTTTGTACTGTTCAATAATTGCCTGTTTTTTTTCCTGCTCAAGCATAACAATATCCTCCCTTTTATTAATCGCCGCTTGCCAAGTTCAGCGTCGGGATAGCGCAGCACCTAGCCAGCGGTTCTAACTAAAGCAATCTTAGCATACCGGACCCTGCTTGTAAAGCAAGGCTTCATCTGTTCTTACCCGGCTTAGCTCTTCAATGATCTTTCTCCCTTTTTCTATATCCAGCTTGATTTGTTCTTTCAGCTCGCGCGGCGAAGTAAAGGTTTTTGTATTTCTTAATTTTTGTAAAAATCTGACTCTAATATCATAATTATAGATAGTCTTGTTAAAATCAAGAATATGGGTTTCCACTGAGGTGCCGTAATCAGAAAAAGTAGGCCTGGAGCCAATATTGGTCACACCATAATACATACCTTCATTTAATTTATCTACCGAGGTTAAATATACTCCCTTTCCAGGCCATAACAGGCGGGTCGAAGCAGCGATATTTGCAGTTGGATAAACCATTTGCCTGCCAATACCGTAACCTTTAATTACTTTACCCTGACGATAAAAATAATAATTAAGAAGCTCGGCTGCTTCCTTGACAGCGCCGGATAAAAGCATAGAGCGAATTTTAGAACTGCTTATTTCCTGGCCTTTGAAGCGCAGCATGGAAATGATATGGTTTTCAAAGCCCAATTCTTTACCCCAGTAATCCAGGGTATTAGCACTTCCGGTCCCCTTATATCCAAATGAATAGTTTTCGCCGACAAAAACGCCTTTAACTCCCAGCTTACCAACCAAAAAACGGCGCACAAATTGCTCAGGAGTAAACGCTGCCAGTTCAGGGCTAAAGGGTTCGACAATAAAATAATCCAGACCTAACCCGGCCATTATTTCAGCCCGATCAGCAATATCAGTTAGAAGCGTCATCGCTTTTTCCGGCCTTAGAGCTATTATCGGATGGGGATCAAAAATCAATGCAGCGCTCGCACCGCCATTATGGCGTGCTTTTTTGACAGTTGATTCGATAATAGATTGATGACCTCTGTGAACACCGTCAAAATTACCCAGGGCAATATAAAGAGGACCATCCTGATGGGGGAGTCGGTCAGCGCCGTTAATCAATTCCATAACCAGATCACCTTTCTACCATATCTATCCCTTTTTATTGATTATAATAATCACTGGATCGTTTTTTTAGACGGGGCTGATTAAGCTAAAAAAGCTTATGAAGATAAGAATTTAAGAGTTTTTACCCTAAACCCTTCTTCATAATGATCTAACTGGCCAATTGCCTTAAAATAATTTAGACAATCATAAATCCTTACCTTTAACCCCTTATTTTCTTCATCTTGCGCTTGATCCCTTATTATAATGTCTGAAAACCCTTGCCCTGCTAAATCTTTTAAATAAACTAACTGTCCATTTTTTAAAGCGTTAATCTTTTCCTCACCAAGAACCAGGGCCGGCATCATCGCTAAGGCTGAATCCATTGGCCATATTGAGTCTTCAATGTGCCCTCTGTTCATCATTTCTGTTAATTGCTCTGGTGAATAAGAATTTTCAATAATAAAAGGTCCTACTGCCAGCCTGGATAAAGAAAACAGGTGGCCTCCGCACCCTATAACCTGCCCCATATCATAAGCCAAAGTACGAATATAAGTCCCCTTGGAACATTTTACATCAAATACCAGCTGTGGCTCACGTTCGGGATTATATTCCAGTAGTTTAATCTCATAAATCTTAGCCTGCCTGATTTTCCTGGGCACTTCTTTTCCGTTACGCGCCCAGCGATAAAGCGGTTTCCCCTTGTATTTTACCGCAGAATAACGTGGTGGCAGCTGTTCGATATCGCCCTGAAACTTAGACAAGATTTCTTTAACCTGGTTTACCTGCAGGATGGGCGGAGCAGAAATATTAATCACCTGGCCGGCTGAGTCATCGGTATCTGTAGTTTTTCCCAAAGTAAGTGCAGCCCGATAAGATTTAGGATGTTCAATTATATACTCAACCAGGCGCGTGGCCCGGCCCAGGCAAACCGGTAAAACCCCGGTTGCAATCGGATCAAGGGTTCCGGAATGGCCTGCTTTCGAACCGGCAAAAAGCCTGCGAACAGACTGCACCGCCTGATGAGAGGTAATTCCATAGGGCTTATTAATTACTACAATCCCGTCCACAGTTTTGCTCCTTCAGGCCGGCTGGTTGGTTAATGCTTGCAAAGCTTCAGCAAGAACTTTTCTTTTTACTGTTTGATAATCTTCGTACAAACGGCAACCGGCTGCCCTGGCATGGCCGCCTCCGTTTAATCTTCCGGCTAAAGCACTTACATCAACGCTTCTGGAACGAAAGCCTACCTTAACCTCTTTATCACTTTCAACATAAAACAGGATGCCAAGTTCTACTCCTTCGATATTCCGGGTATAATTAACTATACCTTCCAGATCACCTGGAGAAGCCCCGCAGCGCTGCCTTATATCTCGGCTTAAAGTCATTACCGCTATCCTGCGGTGGGCATACATTTCAAGGCCGGATATGGCTTCTTTAAGCAAAATGTAAAAAGGAAGCGGCCTTTCATCGAAAATTTTCTGGGATAACGATCCGGGGCTCAGGCCAAAAGCTAAAAGCTCGGCTATCACGCGGTGGGTTGCCGGTGTAGTGTTTTCATACTTGAAAGAGCCTGTATCTGTCGAAATAGCTACATACAGGGCTTCGGCAATAGCAGTATTGATTGTAACCCCTAATTCTTTTAAAAGCTGATAAATAATCTCACCGGTAGCAGACGCATTTGAAGTGACCAGGTTAAAAGTCCCAAAGAGCTGATTGGTCACATGATGATCTATATTAATGATGGTCTGGCACTGCATAAAAGCATCCTTAAGCAAACCCAGCCTCTCCGGATCGCTGCTATCTAAAACAATGGCTGTTGTTGAGGGATCACAATCAACCAGATCATGCTCCACCTGATCGGCTCCTTTAAGAAAGCTGTACTTTCCAGGAACGGAGCCCGGTGTAAAAGTCCTGACCTGTTTTCCAATGTTTCTTAAACCTTCGCCCATAGCCAGGAGCGAGCCGATACTGTCACCGTCTGGCTGCATATGGGATATAAGGTAAAATTTACCCGAATCTTTTATCGTTTTAATGATCTTGCTCCGGTCCTCCGCCATGGCCATCATTCTCTTCTTCTTTCAGTGATTTGATTACGCTTTCTATGTATGCTCCATATTCAATCGAATTATCCAGGTGAAATTTAATTTCCGGAGTATACCTTAACCTGATTCTTTTGCCAATTTCACTGCGGATAAAGCCTACAGCCCTGTTTAAAGCCTGCAATGTCTTTTCTTTTTCGGAATCGCTCCCGTAGATACTGATATAAACCGCAGCATAGCGTAAATCTTTTGATAAATCAACATCAGTGACACTGGTAATCCCGGCTACCCCGGGATCTTTTATTTCATAATTAATAATCCCGCCAATGTCTTTTTTAATTTGCTCAGCAACCCGCCGTACCCTGTTATCCGTCATAACTAAAACCTCCCCAAGGTACAATATAAGGCAGATGATTAAAGCCTAGCGAGCAACTTGCTCCATAATATAAGCTTCAATTATATCTCCTTCTTGCAGATCATTATAATTCTCTAATAAAATACCGCATTCATAACCGGAGGAAACCTCCCGCACATCATCCTTAAAGCGCTTTAAAGAAGCGATTTTCCCTGAATCATGAACTACTGTGCCATCTCTGATCACCCTGACCTGTGAATTACGGGTAATTTTACCTTCAAGAACATATGAGCCGGCAATATTACCCAGCTTTGAAGCTTTAAAAACCTGTCTAATATCAACCTGGCCCTGGATGACTTCTTTCAGCTCCGGTTTTAACATACCCTTAACCGCAGCCTGAATATCCTCTATGGCTTCATATATAATGCGGTACAGCCTAACATCAACCTGGTTTTTCTCAGCCAGCTTGCGGACATTGCTATCCGGACGGACACTAAAACCAATAACAATAGCATTAGATGCAGAAGCAAGCATAACATCAGATTCAGTAATAGCGCCCACCCCGGTATGAATAATCTTGATCTGAACCTCTTCTAAGCTTAGTTTGGTTAAAGCATCTTTCAGCGCTTCCACCGAACCTTGAACATCGCCCTTAAGAATCAGGTTTAGGTCTTTCACTTCTCCTTCCTGAATTTGTTTAAAGAGATCGTCAAGGGTTACCCGCTGTACCTTTCTGCTGGCTTCTTTTAATTTTTCCGATCGCCTTGAAGCAACATCACGAGCTACTTTTTCGCTGCTAACTGCCTGGAAACTGTCGCCGGCCATGGGAACATCGTTTAGGCCTAAAATCTCTACCGGAGTTGCCGGGCCTGCAGATTGCACCCGTTCACCATGCTCGTTTATCATGGCCCTGATCTTGCCGGCATTAGAACCGCAAATGATCGGTTCGCCCACATGCAAAGTTCCATCCTGCACTAAAACTGTAGCCACCGGACCCCGGCCCTTATCAAGATTAGCTTCGATTACCGTGCCCCTGGCAACCCGATCGGTAGAAGCTTTCAATTCGCAAACTTCAGCCAGCAAGGCCACCATTTCCAGGAGTTCATCCAGGCCTTCCCTTTTGATGGCGCTGACCGGAACCATAATCGTATCGCCTCCCCATTCTTCCGGGACAAGCTCGTGTTCCGCCAGCTGCTGCTTAACCCGATCCGGGTTGGCTTCAGGTTTATCCATTTTATTGATAGCAACCATAACTGGAACCCCGGCAGCTTTGGCGTGGTTAATAGCTTCCACCGTTTGAGGCATTACGCCGTCATCGGCAGCTACCACCAGTATAGCGATATCAGTTACCTGCGCGCCCCGGGCCCTCATGGCTGTAAAAGCCTCATGCCCCGGTGTATCTAAAAATACAATCATCTTATCATCTATATTAACCTGGTAGGCACCGATATGCTGTGTAATACCGCCAACTTCTCCGGATATCACATTAGCACTCCTGATGGCATCCAACAGTAACGTTTTACCATGATCGACGTGCCCCAGGACGGTAACTACCGGTTTTCGCGGCTGCTCTTTTTTCCCAGCATCATGATCTGCTTCACGGACGGCCAGCAATTCTTCTTCCAGTTCATCTTCAGTATAATCAACTTCATAGCCATGCTCATCTGCTATCAGCTCAACAGTTTCAGGAGTTAAGGGTTGATTGATACTGGCCATAACCCCCATTTCCATCAGTTCCGTGATCAGCTGCGCAGGTTGAAGATCCAGGTGGGACGCTACTTCGGCAACTGTAACCTGCCCCTCCAGCTTTATTTTCGGCTTTTTAGCTTTGAGCATTGCTGCCCTTTTCTCTTCCTGGATCATTTTTCTGGCTTTACGGCCGATGGGTTTTTGTTCCTGTTCTTCTTTGGCTTTAAGTCCGGCTTTGGCTGGCTTTTTTTCTGCCGGCTTTTCAGATAATCCGGTCTCAGCTTCAGTTATCTTAGCAGTTTTTTTTGCTACTTCCGGTTTTTTTTCATCTGATTTGCCAGTTAAAATGGACATCACCTGTTTAGCCTCTTCGTCGCTCAGAGTGCTCATATGGTTGTTAACGGTTATGTCCATACCTTCCATAACCTCAATTAATTTCTTACTGGTTGTCCCCAGCTCTTTAGCCAGTTGATAAACTCTCATCTTACTCACTTATAACACCTCCATAAAATAAGCCCTCCCTGTATCATTCGCTTTCTTTATTCTTTATAACTTGGGCTAGATCGGCAGTCAAACGTGAAGATATCGGTTGCTGTAAATTTCTTTCCAGCCTTTTGCCTTTAACCGCTTTCTTAAAACACTCTTCCCGGGGGCAAAGATATGCTCCCCTGCCCGGTTTTTTCCCGGTCATGTCAAGGACTACCTCATTATCAGGTGTCCGAACCAGGCGCACTAAATCTTTTTTAGGTATTTTTTCCCGGCAACCAAGGCAGATCCGCAGGGGGATCTTTTTATGCTTACTCATCTTTCCTGGGCCTCTCTTCGGTTTGCTCATCTTTAGAATTTCCCGCAGAGCCTTCCAGGTCATCTTCAGCAACCAGCGTCGATTCTACAGCTTGCTCCTCTTTTGATGGTTCTGCTTCTTCATCTTCCCAGTCCAGGTCGGCAACTAATGGAGTTTCTTCTTCACCTGTCGAATCATCAGCCAGGCCGATGGCAGAAAAGCTCTGTTCTGCATACTGGGTATCGCTGCAAATATCCACTTTCCAGCCGGTTATTTTAGCTGCCAGACGGGCATTTTGCCCTTCCTTACCGATAGCCAGGGAAAGCTGGTTATCGGGAACAATCACGGTGGCCTCTTTTATTTCAGATTTAATATTTACTGAAGAAACCTTGGCCGGGCTTAAAGCGTTGGCTATATACTCTTCGTTTTCTTCACTGTACTTGATGATATCAATCTTTTCGCCTTTCAGCTCATTACTGATCGCCTGAACCCGACTGCCTTTTGGCCCAACACAGGCCCCCACAGGATCTATATCGCTATTACCCGAGTAAACAGACAGCTTGGAGCGGTAGCCAGCCTCACGGGCCACAGCTTTTATCTCGACGATGCCTTCATAGATTTCAGGAACTTCCATTTCAAACAACCTTTTTAAAAAGCCGATATGAGTGCGGGATACTATAATTTGAGGGCCCTTGGTGGTTTTTTTTACCTCTACAATAAAAGTTTTAACCCGCTCACCTTGCCGGTAGCGCTCATGCGGCAGCTGTTCTTCCACAGGCAGAATCGCTTCCGTTCTGCCCAGATCGATAATAACGTTTTTATGCTCAAAACGGCGTACCAGGCCGGTAATAACTTCTTCGGTCCGGTCGGTGAAGTTTTCATAAATCAATTCTCGCTCCGCTTCTCTAATTCTTTGGATTACTACCTGTTTGGCAGTTTGGGCAGCGATTCTGCCAAATTCCTTGGGGGTTATTTCCATTTCAATATAATCACCCAACTGGCAGCGCGGTTCATAAACCCGGGCTTCATACATACCGACTTCCTCATCTTCGGATTCTACTTCTTCCACTACTTTTAATTGAGAAAATACTTTAATACCTCCGGTTTCCCGATCTATGTTAACACGTACCGCGGGAGAAGATTGGAAATTTCTTTTGTAAGCCGATACGAGGGCTACTTCAAGGGCTTCAAAAAGGACTTCTTTGCTAATACCTTTTTCCTTTTCCAGCGAAGATATTGCTGCAAACAGATCGTTATTCAATTTTCAAAACCTCCTTTCCGGTATAACTTATATTTATTTGTCTTTTAACAAGTCATCTTTTTCTTGTTTAGGATAACAAAGATTAGCCCTGGCAATCAACGATAAAGGTATTTCCACAAGATTTCCATCTTCAAGTTCAATTTTTACCCAGTTATCTTTGGTGCCGGCCAGGACCCCGCTGAAATTTTTACGCCCTCCGATATTCTCGGTGGTCGTTAGCTTAATCTTCTCACCTTGAAACCGCTCAAAATGCTTTTTCTTGGTTAGCGGACGCTCTATACCGGGTGAAGAAACTTCTAAGGTGTAAGCGTATTCAATAGGATCGTGATAGTCTAAGAGATCAGATACGGCATTACTAATTAGTTCACAATGATCGATCGTAATTCCGCCTTCCCGGTCTATATAAAGGTTAAGCTTGCCCTGTTTACCGAAAGTGTAATCCAGCTTAACCAGCTCAAAACCTTTGCTTTCCACTAAAGGTTCTATCAACTCAATTAATTTTTCTCTCAAATCTTGCCTTTTCATAACACTCCGGGCCTCCAGACCTGTTCTTAATCTGATACCGCTAAAAGGGCAGTTAAAGAAACCCTTATTAATATGAAAGAGTGGGAAAACCCACCCTTGACAAGAAATTCCTATCATCTTTTCTAATTTATCATAAATAAATAGCTTGCGCAACTCCAGGAAAACCACTGCCAGCTATTATGAAATTTAGAGCTTTTCCCTGGGATCAGCTCCTATTCTGGCCACATATTTAAAAATTTCCCAGTACATTTTAACTCTGGCCAAAACTCCTTTCCAAAAGCCCAGTTTTTCTTCTTTCATAACGTGAGACAAATCAGGAAGCTGAACTATTGCCGCTTCAATATCGTTATCTTCAACATGTTGATGAAGCGCCACTTCTATACCAAAACGAGAAAGATCAAGATCCGAGATGTCTTCCAGTAAATCTCTTTTTAAAGCTCTTTGGCCAGACAGGAAAGGGGCCATTTTTTGAGCAATATCAGTAGCCATGCGTCCTTTTTGAAATATCCCTACCGACATCAAGACGCTTCCTTCTCTGACCGGTTTTAACAGGGCTTCCACATGTTTAACGCTGAGGCCAATTAAATCAGCATCCAGGATTAAGATGATTTCCGAATCGCATCGATCAAGACCGGCTTTAATCGCCCCCCCTTTGCCTCTATTATCCAGTAATTCGATCACTTCTAATCCATCATGTTGCAAAGCCGAATTAACTGTTCCGTCTTCTGAGCCATCACTTACCACAATAATCCGGTGGACATCTTTCGATTGTTTCAATGTTTTTATCACACTGCCAATGGTTTTTTCTTCATTGAAAGCAGGGATAATTGCTGCTACTTCCATCTTATTCCCCCTCCTCCGGACCGTGATCATGGGTCACCCGGAAATCAAGCTCTTCTTTCAAGGCATCCAGCAGGCGGTCCAACCCTACAGTTCGAGTTACTTTACCGTGACTGAAAACAATCCCCTGTTTTTTACCTGCACAGACACCAATATCAGCCTCTCTGGCTTCTCCCGGGCCATTAACGGCACAGCCCATCACCGCAACTTTCAAAGGCAGACGATAATTTTTGAGAAGATCTTCAGCTTGCTCAACCAGGGCTACCAGGTCTACCGAGCAGCGCCCGCAGGTAGGGCAGGAAATCAACTCTGGCACAGGCCGGCCCATGCCAAGGGAGTGCAGGATTTGCTGTGCAACCCGGACCTCTTCGACAGGATGGGCGGTTAACGATACTCTGATCGTATCTCCCAGCCCTTCCGCGAGAAGTGTTCCTATCCCCACAGCCCCTTTGATTAAACCAGTTCTTAAGGGGCCTGCTGCGGTAACACCAAGATGCAGGGGGTATGGTTTTTGCTCAGAAAACAGCCGGTAAGCCTTTATGGTGGTTAGTACCTCAGAAGCCTTTAAAGAAACCACCACCCTGGAAAAACCAATATCTTCTAAGGCATCTAAGTAACCCAGTACTGACTCTACTAAAGCTTCAGCAGTAGGGCCGCCATGTTTAACCATGATATTTTTTTCCAAAGATCCGGCGTTTACTCCAATCCGGATCGGTACTTTTAACTGATCTGCCCTGCGGGCCAGCCCGAGCAGCTTTTCTTTCCCCCCAATGTTTCCTGGATTAATCCTGATCTTGGATGCACCGCTTTCCAGGGCTTCATGAGCAAGCCGGGCATCAAAATGAATATCGGCGATTAAAGGAACGGGACTTTTTAAAACCAGTTCGGCAAAAGGCTTAATTGCTTCCCTGTTTGGAATGGCCAGTCGAACCAAATCACAGCCGGCTTCGGCAAGCTGATTGATCTGATCCAGGGTGGCTGCTGAATCGGTAGTCCTGGTGTTGGTCATTGACTGAACAACCACCGGGGCAGCTCCACCAATTGTAACCCCACCAACCCGGACAGGCCTGGTTTCTTTGCGTTTAATTGTCTCCATTATGCAACACCATCATTATGTATTTCTATAGCAGCCCTTTATCAGTAACTTTTGCTACAAAGCCTCACTTAAGTAATACCATTGCTTTGCTTTAATTGTCAGGCGCAAAAAAGAGGCGCAGCACATCCTGATAAGTAATAAACAGGATTAAAGTAATCAACAAAGCAAATCCTATGAAATGAATAAAGCCCTCTTTCTCCGGCTCGATGGGGCGGCCCCGCACTGCTTCAATAATCAGGAACAAAATTCTCCCACCATCTAAAGCCGGTATGGGGAGTAAATTAATGATCCCCAAATTAATGCTAATCAAGGCTGTAAGCATAAGCAGGTTTACAAATCCAGTCTGGGCTACCTCACCAATAACATGAACTATTCCCACTGGACCGGCTACATCCATTGGAGCCTGTCCCGACAACACGTAATAAAATGAAGTCAGGATCATGGCAAATTGCCTGAAGCTTTGCTGTATTGAAAGGAAAAAATTGTACTTGTCCAGCATCTGCCCGATTCCGATAATACCCCGCCCGGTTTCCGGTTCCTCTGTGGCGGTAACCGTATAACTGAGTTCCTGGCCATTTCTTTCAGCTGTAATTTCAAATTGCTCATTGGGCCGTTCTGATACAATCACCACTAAATCCCTAAAAGTATCTACAGCTTCTCCGTCAACACTGGTTATTACATCTCCTGCTTCCAAACCTATTTCTTCTGCAGGCGAATCTTCCACCACATGGCCAACCCTGGCATTCTCAGCCGGTGTGCCCACAATAAAGAAAAATATCAAGAAGAAAACCAGCAGGGCCAGGATAAGGTTCATACCGGAACCGGCCAACAGGACCGCCATTCGGCTGATGATTGGTTTTTGGGGGAAACTATCCGGATCATCTGCTTCTTCCGGATTTTCACCCATTAAACGGCAAAAACCACCCAGCGGTACTGCCCGCAGGGAGTAATCAATCCCTTTTTTACTCCAGCTAACTAATTTGGGTCCAAAACCTATTGCCAGTTCTAAAACCCGGATCCCTGTCAGGCGAGCAATAAAATAATGGCCTAATTCGTGAGCCAGGATTAATAAGCCAAATACAAATATGGCAGCAATAATCGTTTGCATCTAAATCATCCTTCCCTATTCTCATCTATTACCTCTGCCGCTCTGCGGCGAGACCATTTATCGGCACTAATTACCTCTTCAATGCCGGGTTTATCAATTTTATCATGACTGTCCATAACTTGCTCAATCACTTCTGGTATGGCGGTAAAGCTAAGCGTTTTTTCGATAAATCTGGCTACAGCAATCTCATTAGCGCCATTCAGGACAGCAGGCATGGTTCCTCCCTGTTTCGCCGCCCGGTAAGCCAGCGCTAAACATGGAAAATTATCCAGGTCCGGAGGATAAAAGTCAAGTTGTTTTCCAAATGGGTTATAACGTTCAACCCGCCTTTTTTCACGTTCCGGATAAGTCAAGGCATACTGAATAGGCAGGCGCATATCCGGCACCCCCAGTTGAGCTATCACCGATCCGTCTATATATTCTACCATAGAGTGAATGATGCTCTGGCGATGAACTATCACTTCAATCTGCTCCAGCTCAAGATCAAACAACCATTTTGCTTCTATTACTTCGAGCCCTTTATTCATCATGGTTGCCGAATCAATGGTAATTTTATTACCCATCTGCCAGTTGGGATGTTTCAAGGCTTGCGCTGGTGTAACCTTGTTTAGTTCATTTTTTTCCCAGCCATAAAAAGGCCCCCCGGAAGCAGTTAGAAAAATCCTGGCGATATCCTCTTTAGCAGCACCGCCCAAACATTGCCAGATAGCCGAATGCTCACTGTCCACAGGGAGAATTCTTTCCCGGTCAAGCAATCCCTCCTGCTTTAAAATTGATCCGCCAATGACCAGCGATTCTTTGTTGGCAAGAGCAATCACTTTACCTTCATTTAAGGCGGCAACTAGGGGTCCGAAGCCACTAAAGCCGACCTGAGCCATTACTACCAGATCAGCTTCCGGCCAGGTAGCAGCCTGCAGCTGGCCGGATTCTCCGGCAGCAATAGTACAGCCAGTACCATGCACTGCCTGTTTTAACCTTTCTGCGGCCTGGGGATCATTTAATACAGCCAGTTCAGGCCTAAATTGCCTTACTTGCTCAGCCATTAAACAATCATTGCTCCCGGCAGTTAAAGCCACAATGCGGTAATTAGACCCCAGGGATTCTACTACATCCAGGGTTTGTCTGCCGATTGAGCCTGTAGAACCTAAAACAGCTATTTTTTTCTCCATTTATTTTGATCCCATCTTTATATAATCAACAAATTATTACAGCTGAAACGATTAGCCCTGAATCTATTTTAAAGCATATCTGTTAGTAAAAAAAAGTAGTAAGCAAATGGCGATGCCAGCATGATGCTGTCAAAACGATCTAATATCCCCCCGTGGCCCGGAATAATTGCTCCGGAATCTTTAGTCTGCATTTGCCTCTTTAAGGCGGATTCCATTAGATCGCCCAGCTGGGCAAATACTGAAATACCGAGGGCCAGGATAAGCGCAGCCAGGGGAGGAAAACCAAATAGATCGGGGAACAATATGGCTATTGAAAAAAAGATGATCATTGTTCCGCACAGGCCGGCCAGGGAACCTTCTACTGATTTTTTTGGGCTAATTTGCGGGGCAAATTTGCGCAAACCCCATTTCACCCCGATAAAATAAGCCAGGGTATCGTGAACCCAGATCCCGCCAAAAATAGTATAAGCATATAAAGCCCCTTCAGGCTGCATCCGCAGCATCAATAAGTAACCGCATAATACTCCAATATAAATAATCCCCCAGAGAGTCATAGCTGAATCGGTAATGCTTGATTTAATTTCTGCTTCCATGTTAAAGATAGCGGCAACAAATAACACAAAGAGCAAGAATAAAAGCAGCGGCACAAGCATTACAACCTGATCCAAAAATATAATAAGCAAATAAAAGCTTACACCCAGGTGAGCGACCACGGCCATAAAGCTTAGATTGCCGATCTTTGTAATCCGGTTATACTCATAAATACCTGCATTAACAATTATTAATAAAAACAGGGCAAACCAGGGGCCACCATAATAAACAGCCGCAATAACTACCGGTATCCCAATCAAAGCAGAAATAATTCTTAATATAAGCATTTATGACCACCTTACCAGGCTAGAGTTTCCCGAACCGCCTTTTGCGCTGCTGGTAATCGTACACAGCTTCCATCAGCAGCGCTCTTGAGAAATCGGGCCAGTAAACACTGGTAAACCACAGCTCGCTGTAGGCCAGCTGCCAGAGTAAAAAATTGCTGATTCTTTTTTCGCCGCTGGTCCTGATTAATAGATCCGGATCAGGTAACCCGGCAGTATAAAGGTATTCTGAAAAAGTTTTTTCGTCAACTTCACCCTTGATTACCCCTTTTGCTTTAGCATTGATCAGGTTGTTTACGGCTCTTAATATTTCCGTTCTTGATCCGTAGTTTAAGGCAAAATTAAGGATCATGCCCGTATTATCCCGGGTAGCTTCTCTACCGTCTTCAACCGCTTTTCTTACTTTACGGGGCAGCCTGGCGGCATCTCCTGTCAACCTGACTTGAACGTTTTTGCGAATCAATTCGGGCAGTTCAGAATGAAAATATTTCTCCGGAAGGCTCATTAAGTAATTTACCTCCCAGGCCGGGCGCTGCCAGTTCTCTGTAGAAAATGCAAACAAGGTCAGGGTGTTTACGCCTAGTTTATCAGCACACCGAACCGTTTCACGAACTGTTTCCACTCCCTGCCGATGACCTTCCTGTCTGGGCAGCCCTTTTTCCACAGCCCAGCGACCGTTGCCATCCATGATTATGGCAATATGGCCGGGAATCTTTGCCCTGTCAATTAATTGTAATAGCTCTTTTTCTCTTTCGGTACAATGCAAGTCAAACCCCACCGTTCAAAAATAACGGCTCCCCCTTTCGATGCTAAGAGAGAGCCGCCTCTGTTGACCTTTACTATGATCGTTAGTCCTGTTTAAAGAAGCGGGTCTATCAGGCGCAGCTTATGACGATGAGTAACAAACTGCGGCCCGTTATACTTCCATCATTTCTTTTTCTTTAGCTTCCAAAAATTTATCAATTTCCTCAATTTTTTCATTGGTCAATTCCTGGATGCTATCTTGAGAACGCCTGCTTTCATCTTCCGAAATATCGCTGTCTTTTTCCAATTTTTTGATTTCGTCATTGGCATCACGTCGGATGTTACGCACAGATACCCTGCCCTCTTCTGCCTTTTTTCGCACATACTTGACAAGATCTTTGCGCCTCTCTTCGGTTAACTCTGGAATGGTCAACCTGATCACATTACCATCATTGCTCGGGGTCAGGCCAAGATCGGATTTCATGATCGCCTTTTCGATCTCCGGCATTGCCTGCTTATCCCAGGGCTGAACTACCAGTAATCGTGATTCAGGGGCGCTAACACCGGCCAGCTGGTTCAAGGGGGTCGAGGCCCCGTAGTAATCAACCTCAATTCGATCCAGCAGGGAAGGTATAGCCCTTCCGGCCCTTAAGGTCGAAAGATCACGCTGAAAAGCGGCGATTGCCTTATCCATTTTTACTTCGGCATCAGCATAAATATCCTCTGTCATCAGTTATCCACCCCTAATCAAGGTTCCTATTTTCTCTCCCATAATCGCTTTTTTGATATTGCCAAAATTTAAACCGAACACTATCAATTGAATCTTATTATCCATGCAAAGCGAGGCTGCTGTGGAATCCATAACTCCTAAATGCTGATTAATCACTTCGATGTAGTTCAGTTCATTAAAACGGCGGGCATCCGGGTTAACCAGGGGATCGGCACTATAAACTCCATCCACCTTACCCTTGGCCAGCAAGATAACCTCCGCTTCGATTTCAGCCGCTCTTAATGCTGCAGTTGTATCGGTAGAAAAATACGGATTTCCTGTCCCTCCGGCAAAAATTACAATTCGCCCTTTTTCCAGATGACGCAAAGCCCGCCGCCTGATATAAGGTTCGGCCACCTGCTGCATCTGTAAAGCAGTTTGCACTCTTGTATCAACCTCATACCTTTCCAGGGCATCCTGAAGGGCCAAAGCATTAATCACTGTGGCCAGCATTCCCATATAATCGGCAGTAGCCCGATCCATGCCTTCCTGTCCGGCCCGGGCGCCTCGCCAGATATTACCTCCACCGACAACAACAGCCACTTCCACATTATAAGTATTGACTTCCTTCAACTGCAAGGCTATGCTTTCCAAAACCTGTTGATCAATACCAAAATCACGGTCGCCGGCCAGCGCTTCTCCGCTTAATTTTAGGACGACCCGACTGTATGCAGGCTGTGTCACCAATGCACCCCCATTAATATGAAATTCGACAAATCCAAACATAAACCTTCAACATCTAAAGTTCAAACTAATTTTTTTATCGACTGTATGATCAGCCATGCTAAAAAAAAGAACACTTTACAGTGTTCTTTTTGCCTTTTTAACCTGTACAACCTTCCGAGCTTTCAGCTTCAAGCCCTTCTCCGAGCTCAAAGCGGCTGTACCGCCTGATTACCATATTCTCGCCAATTTTAGCAATCAAATCCGTCAAGAGCTGGCTTACGGTAATTTCTTCATCTTTTACATAAGCCTGTTCCATCAGGCAATTTTCCTTATAAAACTTCTCAATCCGCCCCTCAACGATTTTTTCGATTACTTTTTCGGGCTTGCCTTCATGTAAAGCCTGGGCCTTGATAATCTGGCGTTCGTTATCAAGGATGGCTTCCGGAACATCAGTTTTGTTTAAATAAGCCGGGTTTGTCGCCGCAACCTGGAGGCAAATGTTACGGACAAATTCACGAAATTCATCATTGCGGGCTACAAAATCGGTTTCACAGTTTACTTCAACCAGGACGCCGATTTTACCTCCTAAATGGATATAAGAGTCAATCATTCCCTGGTTAGTCGCTTTACCTGCTCGTTTGGCTGCTTGCGCCAGGCCCTTTTCACGCAGGGCATTAACCGCTTTTTCTTCATCTCCGCCGGCTTCAACAAGGGCTTTTTTGCAATCCATCATACCGGCACCTGTTTTTTCACGCAAAGCTTTGACTACCTGAGCATCTATATGCATTAATCCACGCTCCTCTATTAAATCATGGTCGGCACTTCAAACCTTATCAGCTATTAATTACTTTTCTTCCTCTTGGCCGGATTCTTCTGTTTCAATGCTTTCTACTGCAGCTTCTTCTTTGCTACCATCTACTGCAGCTTCTTCTTTGCTACCATCTGCTGCACCTTCTACTTTGCTAACATCTGCTGCACCTTCTACAACCTGGGCCACTGGAAGGTTTGAAATATCATCATCAGCCACGGATAAATCAGAGGCTTCACTAACTTCTTCCGGCTTTGCTTCTTCATAACCTTTTTCCTCACCAGCTGCTGCTTCCACTTTTTCACCTTCGGCGGCCTCATCTTCTGCATCCGGTTGTTCACTAATTTGCTTGCCCTCAAGAACTGCATCGGCCATAACTGAAGTGATCAGCTTCACCGCCCTGATAGCATCATCATTTCCGGGAATCAGGAAGTCGATTTCATCGGGATCGCAATTGGTATCTACTATGGCTATAACCGGAATATCGAGTTTCCTCGCTTCAGCTACAGCAATTTTTTCTTTTCTCGGGTCGGCAACGTAGATAGCATCGGGCACCTTTTTCATGTTGCGGATACCGCTTAAAAATTTATGAAGCCTTTGTTTTTCATTCTGCAGGGTTAACACTTCTTTTTTGGTCAGGCGTTCAAAAGTACCGTCTGTTTCCATTTCTTCCAGCTTGATCATGCGGTCGATTCTTTTGCGGATAGTTTTAAAATTAGTCAACATCCCGCCCAGCCAGCGGTGATTGACATAATGAGCCCCGCATCTTTCCGCTTCAACGCGAATCGATTCCTGAGCCTGTTTTTTGGTTCCAACAAAAATAACGCTTCCGCCGTCAGCAATCAGATCACGCACATAATTGTAAGCCGTATCCAGCAGCTTAACTGTTTTTTGAAGATCGATAATGTAGATTCCGTTCCGTTCGGTGAAGATGTAGTTTTTCATCTTCGGGTTCCAGCGGCGGGTCTGATGTCCGAAATGGACTCCCGCTTCCAGTAGCTGTTTCATACTTACTTTTGCCAATCTAAATTCCTCCTTTTGTTTTTTCCACCGCTCGCGTCATAGCCGCAGACCAAGCAAAATGCCAACCGGACCCGGCTTCGGCGAACGTGCGTATTTAAAAATTCCAGAGGTAGTATAGCATAGTTCCCTGTTAATAGCAATGAAAAATCGCCTTAGTTGCAAAAGCGGGGTGCTTGTTATAGAATTCTAACAACCACTAAGGAAGAATAAAACAAACCGGCTAAGAAAGTAAGCGAGGTGAAGAAGATGCCCCATATCATGCCTTTTAAAGGCATCCGCTATAATCTGGATTTAATCTCTGCCCCGGGTTCAGTTATCACCCCGCCTTATGACGTAATCAGCCCTGAAGATCAAGACATGCTATATAATCAAAACCCTTATAATATTATCCGTCTGGAATATGGAAAAAGCTTTTCAGAAGACAGTTCAGAAGACAATCGTTACACCAGGACAGCCAAAGCTTTTAATAACTGGCTGGACCAGGGTATCCTGCAAGTTGACAAAGATAGCTTTTACTACTGCCACGAGCAGACTTTCAAGTGGCAGGACCAGATTTTTCAACGCCTTGGAATACTGGCAGCTCTCAAGCTGGAACCCTATTCTTCCGGCGTGGTTTTACCTCATGAAAAAACCATGGCCGGGCCGAAAGAAGATCGCTTTAAACTTCTCAAACACACCGGAGCCAACTTTAGCCCAATTATGACCCTTTTCCCCGACCAGGAACAGCTGATGGCAGCTTGCCGGGAAAAAGTATGCGTTAAAGAACCGGTATTGGATGCTTATGATTATAGCGGAAACAGGCACCGGCTGTGGCCGGTTGATGATCGTGATCTGAGTGTTAAATTAACTGCCTGTTTAAAAGATCGTCCTGCATTGATTGCCGACGGACACCACCGTTATGAAACGGCACTGCACTATAGTCAAAAAGTAAACCTGAACCGCCTGCCCGGAGCAGGATATATCTTGACTACCCTGATCGCGGCTGAAGATCCCGGCTTGTTAATGCTGCCTGCTCACCGCCTGGTTTCTACCCAAAACAATGCTCAACAAACCTGGCTAAAAACATTAATCGAAAAAGAGTTTACTTTTATTAGCCGGGGCCTTCCTGGAGAGCTCAAAACACAAGCATTCAATCAGGAGCTGGAATCTCTGGCCGCAAAAAAAAGAGCCATTGGCTTTATCACCGAAGGCAGAGCAGGATTTTTGATCCCCCAAAGAAATATTGCAAGCACAGATCTTCCTTTAACCATACTTCATGAGCGCCTTTTGGAACCGGTCCTTACAGCTGAGAAGAATAACGATGATCATCCTCAAGCCGGCAGTTCACAACAAAAAATACAGCTTACCTTTACACCCGATCTTGCGGAAGCAATTACAGCTGTTTTGGAAAGAAAAGCAGACAATGCCTTTATAATTGCGCCCATGCCGGTTGCAAAGGTCCTCGAACGGTCCCGCAAGGGTTTGATCATGCCCCGTAAATCCACCTACTTTTACCCCAAACTGCCGGTAGGCCTGGTGCTTTACCACTGTGAACTAAGCCAGGGTGATTGGGTCGATGGAGATTCGACGGGCTTTAATAAGTAAAGGTAACAACTACCAGATTAACGGGCAGTCGGCCATAGCCATATCCAGTTCAAGGGTTATAAATTCCTGCAGCGAAAATCTTTGCAGGATAGCTCCCTTGATATTTTTAGTTTATAGATCCCAGAAAGTTTTTTGAATCTGAATAACCTGTTCCAGGCGGTTCATAATATGACCGGCTGGCTCCCCGTCCTGATTCTGCCCTGGTTTTTCCAGTCCCCATTTCCCCAGGGTATTTAAAACTTGTACTATTATTCCGGCCTGGCCCTGCAGATGATAGCCGCCTTCCAGACAGAGCAGCAATTTCCCCTTACACCATCTTCCAGCCGCTTCAGCCAGTTGCTCGGCCATGTAACTGTAACCTGCTTCGGTCATGGCCATACCGGCCAGCGGGTCACGATGATAGGCATCTTGACCTGCCGATATCAACAAAAGCTCCGGTTTATACTGATCCAGGATGGGTATAATAATCCTCTCAAAAGCCTGTTTGTATTCACTATCCCCGGTTCCCGGCGGAAGAGGGATGTTAACATTAAACCCCTGGCCCCGGCCCCTGCCGGTATCTTCTACTCGTCCTGTTCCCGGAAAAGCAGGGCTCTGGTGGGTGGAAATAAAAAGTACTTCGGGATCTTCTTCAAAGCTATGCTGCGTTCCATTGCCATGGTGCACATCCCAGTCAACAATAGCAATCTTTTTGAAACCATAATCACGTTTCGCCGCAGCAGCGGCAACGGCAATATTGTTAAAAAGACAAAATCCCATGGCCCGGTTATTTTCAGCATGATGCCCCGGGGGGCGGTTAAAAACAAACACTTTGTTCAGGTTTTCTTTGCCCTGATCCAGTATTACCTTCAGGCCGGTCAACGCTCCCCCCACCGAAAGCAGAGCTACCCGGTATGAATCAGGTACTATATAAGTATCCATGTCAAGAAATCCCCGGCCGGACTGGCAGGCATCTTCAATAGATTTAATGTAGTTTCGATCATGGACTAAGGTCAGATCTTCAACTGCTGCCGGAAAAGGGTCGATCCTCACCACTTTTTCCAGGATAATGTTTTCTTGCAAGGCAGCATTTATATATTCAAGCCTTTCTTTTCGTTCCGGATGCTGCACATGAGAATGGATTAGATAATCGGGATGGTAGATTATACCTATTTTTTCTTCCTGCCGGGTCATCCTCAGACCTCCTCTTTATGATCTTTTTAGGACTTGCGCAGTTTGGTAAGGCTTGGATTGCAGCGGTTTAGCCTCGGTTCTTCGCCCGGGCTTCCCTAGCGATAAGCTCATCTTTTATTCCCGCTCAATGGCCGCCAACCTGCCGGCCATCAAGCTTCAGAGCCCACTTTGCCGGCACTTTCAAACTTTCGATTGATGCTCACCGGTTTTTTCAGATCGGGCTGGCCGGGTTAATGAAAACAGGCTATACCGGCACTCCATCTTTTATCCTATTGTCGTTGCCTCTCCAGGTTATTGATGCTTCTCCAGGGCCTGACAGAGGCGGTTCCATAAAAAGGGGCTGAATTTCTTCAGTATCACGGGACGGCCGCTGTCGTTAACAAAAGCGTGTTCGGTATAGCCGCTGGCCAAAAACTCTTCTGCCTTTGTTATTTCATAGTTAAATACCAGGCGAACATTATTAAGGCTTTCCAGGCGGGTAGTAATCTTTAGCTCGTCGTCGTATCTAGCCGGCTGCTTATATTCACAATAAGCTTTTAAGACTGGCAGGAAAATGTCGCTTTTTTCAAATTCCCGGTAAGGAAGCTCCAGGTTGCGCATCAACTCCGTTCTACCCACCTCAAACCAGATCAGGTAATTGGCGTAATAGGCCACTCCCATTTGATCAGTTTCCTGATAGCGTACCCGGACCAAGGTTTCATCTTTTTTCAACGAGACCACTCTCCTTTAACTGCCGTCTTGCTAAAGCACATTTGCTTTACCGCGGTAGATTAATCCCCTGATCGCATCAACGGTTATCACGTCGCCTGTTTTAATCTGATCCATGGCATTATCTACACCGACCACAGCCGGTATGCCGTAATTAATAGCCACAATGGCGCCGTGTGAAGTAAGCCCGCCTTCTTCTGTCACCAGGGCGGCCGCATTTTTAATTGACGGCAGATATTCGCTGCTGGTATAGCGGGCAATTAAAATCTGGCCTTCCTTAAAGTTAACCAGATCGGTTTCATCCCTGGCTACAAAAGCCGTCCCGCTGGCTGCTTGTTTGCCTACACCGGTTCCTCTCACTATAACCTCACCTACAGTCTCTACTCTTAATAAATTTGTTGTTCCGGAAACCCCTACCGGCACTCCGGCCGTAATAACCACCAGATTACCGTTTGTTATTAAACCTTCTTCTAAAGATGTCCGAATAGCGTTATTAAACATTTCATCAGTTGAATTGACGGGAGGGCAAATTATCGAAGTCACTCCCCGGGTAAGAGTAAGCTGAGAGGCAACCCGCCGGCGAGATGATACGGCCACTATGGGAGCCCGGGGCCTGTATTTGGCAACCATGCGGGCAGTATGGCCCGATTGAGTGGAAGTGATTATAGCATCGGCATTGAGTTCTTGAGCGACATTGCAGGTGGAAAAGCTGATTGCATCAGTGACTGTCTTTTTAACGGTAACGCTAAGCTCATCAAGGATTTTTCTATAATCCAGGCCATTTTCGGTATGCCTGGCGATGCGGTCCATGGTTTCCACAGCTTCTACTGGAAAGCGTCCCACTGCCGTCTCACCAGACAGCATGACTGCATCGGTCCCATCGATAATAGCATTAGCAACATCGCTGGCCTCAGCCCTGGTCGGATGCGGGTTGCGGATCATGCTGTCAAGCATCTGGGTCGCTGTAATAACCGGCTTACCCAGACGGTTGCATTTAAGTATAAATTCTTTTTGTAAAAGAGGCACTTCCTCCGGTGGGATCTCCACACCCAGATCTCCCCTGGCCACCATGATCCCATCAGCCACCTCCAGGATGGAGTCAAAATTAGTGACACCTTCTTCGCTTTCAATTTTTGCCAGGATCATAATATGCCCGCCCTGCTTTTCGATCAGTTTTCTAATCTCCAGGACATCTTCAGCACTGCGGGTAAAAGATGCAGCTAAAAATTCAATTTCATTTTCCAGGGCCATCTTAATATCTTCTTCGTCCTTTTCGTTAAGGGCAGGCAGGTTTATTCTCGTCCCAGGCGTGTTTAAACCCTTATAACTGCGCAGCTCTCCGCCGTGCTGAACGCGGCATTTAATATCCATTCCGGAAATGGTAAGAACATCAAGCACGATCAAACCGTCGTCAATCAAAACCCTGCTCCCGGGTTTTAAATCCTTATGTAATTGCCTGTAAGTTACAGAAGCTCTGCTGTTGTCCCCGCTTATCTCTTCGCCAGTAAGAGTGAAATCCTGGCCATCTTTTAGATAAACCACTTCTTCTTTAAGATCGCCCGTCCTTACCTCGGGGCCCCTTGTATCTACCAGGAAACCTACTGTCTTGTGCCTGGCCGCTGCTGCCTCCCTGATTAAATCATGGCGGCGGTAGTGATCTTCACTGCTGCCGTGCGACAGGTTGAGCCTGGCTACATTCATTCCGGCCTCAATCATTTTTCCCATTTGATCCGCGCTATCTATACTGGGCCCGATGGTGCATACTATTTTTGTCCGGCGCATTGCTTTATCCTCCTGCCTTATCATTTACCTGGACAGATCCAGGATCAATTCATACAGCTCTTTAGGAAAAGGTTTATTATTTTTAAAAGACTCTTCTAAGGGAATCGCTTCGATCCGTTCTCCTTTAACCGCTGTAAAAAGCCCGCTTTTCCCGTCAATAAGCAAATCTGCAGCCGCTGCACCCATCCGGCTGCCCAGCAACCGATCTACTGCGCTGGGGCTTCCGCCGCGCTGAATATGGCCCAAAACAGTAACCCTGGTCTCAACGGCAATCCTGCGGCGGATCTCTTTATTAATTTCAAAAACATCGGCTGTTCCCTCCGCCACCACGATAATACTGTGCGTTTTTTGGCGTTCAATACCCTGCAGCAGACGACGGCAAATATCGTCTAAATCCCATTTTATTTCCGGAACCAAGATCGATTCTGCTCCCCCGGCCAAACCGGCAGCTAAAGCCAGATAACCGGTATGGCGTCCCATTACTTCTAATAAAAAGATCCGTTCATGAGAAGTAGCAGTATCACGGAGACGGTTTATAGCATCAAGAATAGTATTGACTGCTGTATCAAAACCGATTGAAGAATCAGTTTCGTTAATATCATTATCGATGGTGCCGGGAATACAGATCGTTTTAACTCCTCTGTCCTGCAAGGCCAGCGCTCCGTGAAAAGAACCTTCACCACCGATAACTACCAAGCCGTCGACTCCTTCAGAAAAAAGCCTTTTTGCAGCTCTATCCGGCCCCTCAGGCTGAAGCATTTCTTCAGCCCTGGCTGTCAGCAGCATCGTTCCGCCCCGGTGGATAATTCCCGCCACCGAACCCAGGTTAAAATCCAAGAACTCACTGCCATTAAAAAGGCCGGCAAACCCCCTTTGAATTCCTTTTATTTCATATCCTTTACTTAAGCCTCTTCTCACAACTGCCCGCACTGCTGCATTCATACCGGGAGCATCTCCCCCGCTGGTTAAAACTGCAAACCTGCTCAACTGGATTGTTCCTCCTTAACCATAAAATGAGGTTTCCGGTCTTGATACTGTTCACTGACCATCCCAGCACCGAGCAGGTTTTCCAGCTGTTTTCGGCATTGTGGATGATCACGTACCCAGTAATCTTCTTTTAACATCAGCATCTTATGATCTTTTTTGAAGTAAAGGCAAACCGGCACATCACCGTTTTCTGCAAGGAGAGTATTCTTTAAATCTTCCAGCATAGATCGGTCATGCCTTTCATCAATGCTTAAGCGAAGGTACATTTTTTGCCTGCTTAGAGGGCTTATATTTTCGGCCAGGATCTTAACATCTTCCTCTTCTTTTAGGTCTGTTCTGCCTTCAACTAAGAGCAGGTTATCTTCCTGCAGCAGCTCTTTATGCTTATCAAACAGGTCGGGGAAAACCACCAGCTCTACGCTGCCGGTCAAATCTTCCAGCTTGACAAAAGCCATCTCCTTGTTTTTTTTGGTATAAAAATTGCGAACAGCTACTATAATGCCCCCCACTCTTACATGGCGATTATCCCCGGCTTCTGTGAGTTCAACACAGCGAACCAGGTTTTTCATCCCTTCTAAGATCGGCCGGTACGGTTCCAGGGGATGACCTGAAATGTAAAGGCCGAGCATTTCTTTTTCCAAGGCAAGCCGTTCTTTATCCGAAAAAGGTTCTATTTCGGCCAGGCTATCGGTGAGCATCTCTTCCTGGACGCTTTCATCCATTAAGGAGAACATAGAAATCTGGCCATTTTCCCTTTCCCTCTGCATACACTGACCCTGAGCCAAAACATCTTCCAGGGCAGAAAGGTACTGGGCCCGGTGACCGCCGATGGAATCAAACACACCGCATTTAATTAAGCTTTCCAGGGCTTTTCTATTACAAAGTCTCAAATCAACCCGGGAAGCAAAATCACGCATAGAAACAAAAGGCTTATCCTTTCTGGCGGCGATAATCGAATCAATCGCCCCCAATCCTACATTTTTAACCGCAGCGAGGCCAAAGCGAATCCGCTCATCGCCTACTACAGTAAAATGGGTTTCGCTTTCGTTAATATCAGGTGGAAGCACTTCTATCCCCATGCGCCGGCAATCGGCAATATAAAGGGCCACCTTATCGCTGTTAGAATAATAAACCGTCATCAAAGCCGCCATAAATTCTACCGGGTAATTGGCCTTGAGATAGGCGGTTTGATAAGCAATCAAGGCATAGGCTGCGGCGTGGGATTTATTAAAACCATATGAGGCAAATTTTAAAATCAAGTCATAAATCTCTTTTCCCAGTTCACGGGTATAGCCTTTGTTGTAACATCCTTCTATGAAGAGTTCTCGCTGCTCATCCAGAATTTCTTTTTTCTTTTTGCCAATGGCCCTCCGCAATAGGTCGGCCTGCCCCAGTGAAAAACCGGCGATCCGGGCGGCAATTTCCATCACCTGCTCCTGGTAAACCATAACCCCGTAAGTTTCTTTCAAAACAGGTTCCAGATCGGGATGGGCATATTTGATTTTTTCCCGGCCGTGTTTACTGTTAATAAAAGTGGGAATTTGTTCCATAGGACCGGGGCGATAGAGAGCTACTACGGCAATAATATCTTCGAATTTGTTGGGCATCAAATCCCTGAGTACCGAACGCATCCCTGTGCTTTCCAGCTGAAATATTCCCGTTGTCTCCCCGCGGGAAAGCATTTCGTAAGTAGCCTGCTCTTCTAATGTTATTTCTTCAATATCAATTCTTTTACCATGCCTTTTTTCAATTATATCCAGTGCTTCTCCAATTATAGTCAGGGTTTTTAACCCCAGAAAATCCATTTTCAACAAGCCAAGATCTTCTAAGGTTCCCATCGGAAACTGGGTAACAACAGCGCTGTCAGCCATTTTATAGAGAGGCACATAATTAACCAGCGGCTCTTTGGCAATAACCACCCCGGCAGCATGAGTTGAAGCATGACGCGGCATTCCCTCTACAGCCATTGAAACATCCAGCAATCGGCGATACTGATCATCTTCTCTGTACAAAGCCTGCAGCTCCCTATTTTGTTCCAGGGCCCGGGAAATAGTCATTTTGATTTCCATAGGGATCATTTTTGCGATTTTATCCACTTCAGCATAAGGGATCGCCATAGCCCTGCCCACATCACGCACCGCTGCCCGGGCCGCCATGGTTCCAAAAGTGATGATCTGAGCAACCCGGTCCTGGCCGTATTTTTCAAAAACATAGTTCAGGATCCGGTCACGCTTATCATCGCAAAAATCGATATCAATATCAGGCATGGAGATTCTCTCCGGATTGAGAAAACGTTCAAATAGCAGGCCGTGCTGTAAGGGTTCAATGTTGGTAATCCCCAGGCAGTAAGCAACCAGGCTGCCGGCTGCTGAACCGCGTCCCGGCCCGACTATCACCTTTTGCCCTTTGGCATAACGGACAAAATCCCAGACAATCAAAAAATAGTCTGAATAATCCATCTGTCGAATAACGCTTAATTCATACTGCAGCCTTTCTTCAATACCCGCAGTTATCTCAGGATAGCGGGAATGCAGGCCTTCATAGCATTTTTCCTCCAGGTAAGTATCGGCATCAGTTCCATCGGGTACGCTGTATGCCGGTAAATGGCGCCGGGAAAAGTCTTTCTCCACATTACAGCGTTCAGCTATGCGCAGCGAATTAGTCAAAGCTTCGGGAACATCGCTAAATATTTCGGCCATTTCAGCGGGAGTTTTAAAGTAAAACTCCTGGGTTTCAAAAGACATCCGATCGGTATCATCTACGGCTTTGCCAGTTTGGATGCAGAGTAAAACATCATGCACCCCGGCATCCTGACGTGACAGGTAATGGACATCATTGGCTGCAACCAGTGGGATACCTTCTTCTTTTGATATAGTTTTTAAGGCTTCGTTAACTTTTTTTTGTTCAGGGATGCTGTGATCATGCAGTTCCAGAAAAAAATTGTCGGGTCCAAAAAGATCCCGGTAATAGCGGGCCGTATCCCGGGCCTTTTCCAGGTGCCCCTCCAGGATCCGGGTCGATATTTCTCCAGCCAGGCAAGCGCTCATAGCAATCAAGCCTTCGCTGTGCTCTTGAAGCAGTTCCCGGTCAATGCGCGGTTTATAATAAAATCCTTCTAAATATCCGGCAGAAACCAGATGCATCAAATTCTGGTAGCCGGTTTCATTTTCAGCCAGTAAAACCAGGTGATACTGCATATCGTCTTTGCGGGGCTCTTTGTCAAAGCGGGACCGCGGGGCGACATATAGTTCACAGCCCAAAATCGGCTTAACACCGGCCGCTTTAGCCGCCCTGTAAAAATCGACTACTCCGAACATCGTGCCGTGATCGGTAATGGCTACCGCGGGCATGTTGAGCTCCACGGCGCGCTTAACAATGTCATTAATCCTGGCTGCACCGTCCAGCAAACTGTACTCGCTGTGGCAGTGCAGGTGGACAAAATCAGCCATAGAAAAACCCTCCGAGCATTGATGCTTTAATATGATTATTTTTCGACTTAACCGCTCAAATACCTTTACATTTTAGAAAAAAGCATTCTCCTGATTTTGCTTTTTTATAATCCTGCTTTATGGTACAATATAACAGTAATTGATGGCAAACCTTTGCATTAACCCTTGCCGCCCGTTAATCATTAACAGGTGCTAAGAACTATCATGACATAATAATGAGATAGGAGTCATATTTTGTTTAATGATCGGGAAACCCGCCTGGCTTTAAAAATTGTCCTTATCGCCACTGCTGTATTTCTCATTCTCTGGCTTTTGATCCAGCTTGCTCCTGTTATCTCCATTATCGTCATTGCCCTTTTTATTGTTTATTTTATTACACCTCTTGTTAACTTTTTGATCAGCATCAAAATAAGGCCGATCCTGGCCGCCATGCTCTCTTCGATTTTGATCCTGGTTGCTTTATTTTTGCTTTTTTATCTATTGATACCCGGTTTAATCGTAGAAGTGCGGGAACTGGTCATCTTTTTCAGCACTGAATTTATCAGGGATCTGCCGGAACTGATTTCCTATTTTGAAGACCTCGATGAAAGATTCAACCTGCAGCTGACTGAAATTTTTATTGAATATACCGATCAATTTATCAGGCAGGCCCCAGGCAATGTGCAGCAGGTTTTGCGTTACCTGACCGCAGTATCCATGGGCCTGGTCACCCGGATATGGGTTGGGCTGGCTATGGTTTTTGTAGTTTTCTACCTGGTGCAGGAACTTGTTCATGTCAGGCAAAACCTTACCCTCCTGTTTCCACAAATTTATAAAGAGAACATTAAGCATGTCTTAAGCACTATCGATGAAAAAGTAGGGGCCTATATCAGGGGAACGCTTTTAAAATGCCTTTTTGTTGGTTTCTTAACCTGGGTCGGCCTCACCCTTTTGGAAATGCCCTTCGCCCTCATGCTGGGTATCCTGGCCGGGGCCCTGAATATCATTTTATATATCGGTCCGGTAACCGCTACCATCCCGGCCCTGCTTTTAAGCATCATGCCGGGCACGCCCAGTATTTTTCTGATTCTTATACTTTATATCGGGGTCCAAATCCTCGATGCTTTTGTTTTTACGCCCTTCTTTTTGGGCAAAGCCACCGATTTAAGCCCTCTGACGGTAATCGTGATTGTTCTGATCGGCGGCCAGCTGATGGGGTTACTGGGCATCGTTTTAGCTATTCCCATTACCGCCACCTTAAAAGTTTTGCTGGTGCACTACTATCTTGATCGGCGCCGGGAAGAAGAAGCAAAACACAAGCTACAAAAAGATGAAAAAGAAAAACAGGATCAAACGGATGAAAAAACAGAACATCAGAATTAAAACAACCTCATAAAAAGGCTTTTTTAGGAATAACCGCTAACTCTTATTTCATACCTGGAAACCCCTGCTGCCTCAGGGCTTCATATAAAACCAGGGCTGCAGTATTGCCCAGGTTTAGAGAACGGGGAATCTGATCGATCATTGGCACGCGCAAGGCAACTGCAGCCTGGTTTATAATTATTTGATCAAGGCCCTTGGTTTCGCTGCCGAAAATCAGAAAATCATTATTCCTGTATGCATACTGATGGTAATATTCACCGCCCCTGGTAGTAAAATAGATCTTCCGGGCCGCCTGATATTTTTGCTTAAAAGCTTCAAAGCTGCTGTGCACTTCTAAATCGAGATATTGCCAGTAATCGAGACCAGAGCGGCGCACTTCTTTCTCGGAAAGCGAAAACCCAAGCGGTTCCACCAGGTGTAACCTGGTTCCGGTCATGACACAGGTCCTGGCCACGTTGCCTGTATTTTGCGGTATTTCCGGTTTCACCAGTACCAGGTGCATTAAATCCCATCCAAAAAGCCTGATCAGCTGTTAAACTTGTTTGGTGGTTCAGCTAAAACCAGTGATCGGCTAAAAATTTATTTACTGCTACCCCGTTTATTTCCATCAGCAGGCTCAGAACCTTTTTCTTTAAGCATGATTTCATTAAAATGCTGTACTTTGCTAAGAACTTTTTGATTAAAGCTACCTTTGCTAAAAGTCCCTTTTTTAGTAAGCCTTCCAGGCTTCAAACCGCTAAGCAACTCCATCCCATCGTCCACACTATCAATACAGTAAATATTGAAAAGCCCCTTTTTAACTGCTTCCACCACTTCTTTTTTAAGCATAAGTGATTTTTTATTTTTACCGGGGATAATCACGCCCTGCTTACCGGTGAGACCTTTGGATTTACAGGCCATGAAAAACCCTTCAATTTTGGCGCTTACCCCCCCGACAGGCTGAATTTCTCCTTTTTGATTGATGGAACCGGTAACAGCCAGGTCCTGACGAAGCGGCACTTCAGCCAGGCTTGATAAAAGGGCGTAGAGTTCAGCGGCTGAAGCGCTGTCACCGTCAACACCACCGTAGGACTGTTCAAAACAAAGGCTGGCAGTCAAGTTCAAGGGAACAAGCGTGCCGTATTTTGAGCCAAGATAACCATTTAGAATCATAATGCCCTTGCTGTGCAACCGTCCGCTCAGCTCACTCTCACGTTCAATGTTGATAATACCTTTGCGCCCCAGGTAAGTTGAAGCAGTAATCCGTGAAGGGCGGCCAAATCGGTAATCGCCCTGATCAATGACAGACAGGGCATTGATCTGTCCTACCTTTTCACCTTCTAGATCCAAAAGGATTTCGCCTTCTTTGATAGAATCAACAATCCTCTGCTCGTATTTGTTGGAGCGGTAAACCATTTCTTCCAGCGCTTTTTCAACATGCTCCCGGCCAATTAAATCAGCTCCTTCAATTTCAGCCCAGGCATCGGCTTCAAAAAGCAGATCAACAATTTCATTGAACCTGGTGCTCAATTTATCCTGTTTCTCGGCCAACCGGGTACTATATTCAACAATTTCTGCCACCGCGGCCCGGTTAAAATGGCGCAGGTTTTGGCTGTTGCAGTGGAAAGAAATAAAGCTGGCCATCTTGGTAACATGGTTGTCCTGGCGCTCCATTTCAATATCGAAATCCGCTTTAATTTTAAAAAGCTTGCGAAAATCCTCATCGTAATGATAAAGCAAAAAATAAATGAAGGGGTTACCGATCATCACAACTTTAACGTCAATGGGAATCGGCTGCGGCCTGAGCGTTGACATGGCTACCAGTCCAAAATGCTCGCTAATATTTTCTATCCTGATCTCACTGGTGCGAAGCACCCTTTTTAAAACTTCCCATGATTGGATGGAAGTTAAAACATCGCGGGCCTGCAGGATTAAATAACCTCCGTTGGCCCGGTGTAAAGCTCCTGCTTTAATCATACTAAAATCGGTAGTTACTGTGCCAAAGCGGTTTTCATACTCCACTCGTCCCAGTAAATTGTAATATGAGGGATTGGTTTCATAGACCATTGGAGCACCGTCGGTTTCCCGGTTATCTACCAGCAAATTAACCGTATAGCGCCGTTCGGATTGCTCATGGCCCTGCTGTCGCAGCCAGGACATGGGGTTCTGCTGATCTTCTTCATCACTTCTAAAATCGGAAAGGTTGGATAAAACATCTTCCTGGAAAGCTTCCAGGTATTTTTTTACTTCAGGGTACTGGTAGTAATCATCCAGCAATTCATTAAAGAGATGGCCAACCGCGGCCATACCGAACTCCTGGTCCAGTTCTTTAAGCTTTTCCTTGAGCTCTTTTTCCAGCTTCTGAACTTTACGCATGATTTCCATGGCTTTAATCTGGACATCGTTAGAGTTTTTTTCCAATTCATCTTTTGTCTCCTGGTCCAGCTTATCATAATCTTCTTCGCCGATCTGCTCACCGTCCTTGAGAGGGATGGTAACAAACCCGGAACTGGTCCTTTTCAGGGCAAACCCTTTATCCTGGGCCACTTTGTTTAGCTCTTCTAATAGTTCAGAGCGGGCATCCTGGAATTCCTTGACATGAACTGATTTTTGGCTCTCATAGTCTTCTCCGTCAAACGCCTTAGGAATAATTTCCTTTAAATCTTCCACCAGGTCTTCAACCTGATGACAAAAATCAGCACCTATGCCGGCTGGCAAGTTCAGGGCCAGCGGTTCTCCCGGGTGTTCAAAGTTATAGACATACATCCAATCATCGGGAGCCGGTTCATCGGCTGAAATTTTTTCCACGATCGATTGAGCATAACTCAATTTTCCGGTTCCGGTTAACCCGGTCATAAATATATTATAGCCGGGGCGTTTTATTCTCAGCCCAAAATCAGTTGCTCGAACCGCTCGCTCCTGCCCGATCATCCCTTCAAGTGGAGGAACATCGGCGGTTGTTTCAAAATTTGCATCATCCAGGTTGCAGCTAAGCCGAATTTCCATACTGCTTAAGTGTTCTATTGTCACTGGGTTTCTCCCCTTTCTCTAACGTACATACATAAATCTGCTAAAAAACAGTTGCCGCATTGTGGGCTGCGGGCCTTACAAAAAGATCGTCCATGGCCGATCAGGCGGTGGTGAGTAGCGCTCCATTCAGCAACCGGAATAACATTTTCCAGCTGTTTTTCAACTAGATCAACATTACTGCCATCTGCCAGCCCCAGCCGCTTAGAAACCCTGAACACATGGGTATCCACGGCAATGGCCGGCTTGCCATATGCGCTGCTAATAATAATATTTGCCGTTTTCCTTCCCACTCCGGGCAATTTTATAAGCTCATCAAGTTCATCGGGAACACGGCCACTGTGTCGATGCACAAGTATTCTGGCTGTCTCTATCAGGTAGCGGCTTTTATGGTGGTACAAACCGCACTGTTTTATGAAGGGTTCCAGTTCGGAAGGTTTCATCCGGGATAATACATCAACGGAAGGAACAGCCTTAAATAAGCCAGCAGTAATCTTGTTGACCTGTTCATCTGTAGTCTGGGCAGAAAGTACAGTAGCCACCAGCAGCTGAAAGGGATTATCATAATTTAAACCCGTCTTAGCCTCTGGGTAATATTCGGCCAGTCTCTTTAAAACCAGCCTGGTTCGCTCCTTTTCTTCCATCCTGCAAATTGACATATAATATTATAGATCGCCCGCCCTCTTCGGTAAAGGCTGCAACCTAAAAAAAATCAAAAACCATTTTGGGACACGGGGACAGGTCCCTTGTCCCAGTTATTGCATTTTTCTGATTCTGGGACAAGGGACCTGTCCCCGTGTCCCAGGATTTGTTACCGGTGGGTGTAGTGCGGCAGAAGGACCGGTCCAATCCGGCCGTCGCCCACGCCGGCTTCTTCCAATTCCCGGTGATATGAAGACACGTGGTCAAGATTAAGCCCTTCAGGGGCCGGGAGATCCTTGCTCCTGGCTGCAGCGCTGGTACCGGCTCGCCGGCCGAAGACCAAAATATCGAGCAGTGAATTGCCCATTAAACGGTTGGTACCATGAATACCGCCGGCCGCTTCCCCTGCTACATAGAGATTCTCTACACTGGTGCGAGCTTGATCATCAATTAAAAGGCCCCCGTTTTGGTAATGCAGGGTCGGATAAATCAACATCGGCTCTTTACGGATATCAACATCAAAGCGCTGGAACTGGCGCAGCATAGCCGGCAGCTGTCGCTCAATAGTTCCTTCCCCGTGGATCATATCAATCATAGGCGAATCAAGCCAGACTGCGGTAAGACCCGTCGGTAAGGGCACACCCAGCCCTCTTTCCTCACATTCGCGGATAATGGCTGAAGATTCTACATCCCTGGTTTCCAGGTGATAGACAAATTGATCGCCATTGATATTAAGCGGCTGGGCGCCCAGACCGCGGGTTTTTTCAGTGACCAAAAGCCCCAGGAGCTGCGGCGGGAAGGCGCCGCCAGTAGGGTGGTACTGGATAGAATCAGTATAAAGCGTTTTTGCCCCGGCCCGGTAGCCCATAATCAACCCGTCAGCCGTAGCTCCGTGGTGATTACTGGTCGGAAATCCGCGGTAATGCAACCTGCCCGATCCTCCGGTGGCGATGATCACCGTTTTGGCCCTGGCGATTAAATAATGTTCAGTTTCCAGGTTATAAAGAACCGCTCCGCCGGCACGGCCATCTTTATCGAGTAATATTTCCACCGCCGGGCTAAACTCAATCAAGTTTATACCCCTGTTATGAACTTCATCTCGTAAGGTCCGCATGATCTCGGCCCCGGTATAGTCGCGCGCGGCATGCATCCTTTTACGGGAAGTCCCCCCGCCGTGGCTGGTTATCATTGTACCTTCTTCATTTTTATCAAACATGGTCCCCAGTTTTTCCAGCCATTTAATAACCAGCGGTGCATCCATCACCAAAGCGCGGGCCAGTTCGGGGACATTTTCCAACCGGCCGCCGCCTAATAGATCCAGGTAATGGATGGTTGGAGAATCATTTTCCTTGTCGGCAGCCTGAATGCCGCCTTGAGCCATCATGGTGTTAGCATCGCCAAAGCGCAGTTTCGTAGCTAAAAGAATCTTCGCCCCAGTTTCATGGGCTTTAAGAGCAGCCGAAGCCCCGGCCCCGCCTCCCCCAATAATTAAAACATCAACATCATAATCAGGGTCGGTTGTTAAATCTAGCTCCACTTCCCGGAGACGGCTGTAGGATTCGAAAACATCAGCCATCTCGCTGGGCATGCGAATTCCTTTATCCACCCCCACTTCTATATTACGGAAACCGTCTTCAATATAATCGGGATGAAAATTTTGCAAGACTTCCCGCCGTTCTTCCGGGGTCATCCGCGGATAATCAACGCCCACCCGGGAGGCTCTGCTAGCTTCCACTTTTTTCATCAATTCTTGTAACTGCGGTGTATAGGCCAAACTTCTCAATCCTCCCTTTTGGATTTACTGTTCAATATCCCGGTTATCATATAGTTCCTGCAGCTTTTCTTTATCGGCATTTACCAGCTCATCGATCTCTGTGTCCAGCTCGCCCGCTTTTATGGCCTCAGCCCGACTGGCAAGAAAAGCATCCGGTTTGGCCAGGTAGCGGCTGTAAAGTCGGCGGCCGGCTAAAGCGGCATTGTAATGTACGATATTGACCGGGCAGCGGGAAACACAAAGTCCGCACATCAGGCAGTCGAAAGATATATCGGCAGCCCTGGCAAAATCACCGCGCTGCAGGTAGGCAATATACTGCATAACATCAATATCCTGCGGACAGACTTTGGTACAGGAATTGCAGCCCAGGCAGCGGAACACTTCGGGGTAAAGTTGAGCAAAATGGGCCGTATCAGGTTTAATATCTTCCAGATCATATATAGCCTTTCTGGCCGGGAAAAAGGGAATCTGGGCCAGATACATCCCATCTTCCACCTTGGTCTGACAGGCCAGACCCACTTTCAATTCAAAATCACCAGCTATACGGTAAACTGTAGCGCAGGCTCCGCAAAAACCGGCCCGGCAGCCCACACCGCGTTTTAGCTGATACCCGGCATACTCCATGGCATCCATGATGGTAAGGGTTTCCGGGACATGATATTTTTTGCCCATAATGAAAATATCAATCATCTTGATGGTATCTTCTGCAGTATCGCTCATGAGCTCCTCCTTTTGTCTTAATTAGTGCTATTTATTTTCCGGCGGTTCGGCTATAAAACCCATTTCCATGGCCATCCTGGTCTGGTCTTGAGCTCTTTTAATGAAAGATTTCGCTTTATCGTAACATTCCTCGCGGCTAATCGAAATTCGGGCCAAGCCTTGCTCAATCCCTTTCATCGCAGTAACTGTAGCCACCCTGGGAAAGACTTCCCACATATCCATAGACGGCAAAATCATTTCCGGGTTCAAACCCCCATCAGGAGCACAGGCAGCCAGCTCTTCAGCGGCGGCAATACACATCTTGTCAGAAATACGAATGGCATGGATATCTAAAACCCCGCGAAATATGGCCGGAAACCCCAGGGAGTTGTTCACCTGGTTCGGGAAGTCGGATCGTCCCGTGGAAACAATTCTTGCCCCGGCTTCCTTGGCCTCCCAGGGCCAGATTTCAGGGACGGGATTAGCGCAGGCAAAAACGATGGCCTCTTTAGCCATACTCTCCACCCATGCTTTTTTAATTGTTTTAGGACCCGGCTTGGAAAGCCCGATTAACACATCGGCATCTTTGCAGGCCTCAGCTGCACCGCCGGCAACCTGGCTGCCGTTAGTAGTCTGGGCCAGTTCCCACTTGATGGGATGCTGTTCAATAAGCTCGGTGCGCCCTTTGTGCAAAGTCCCTCTACTATCAACTAAAATGATTTTTTCAGGATCCATACCGGCAGCAATAAAAAGCCTGACCGTACAAATATTGGCCGCCCCGGCCCCGATTAGAACCGTTTTTACCTGGTCGATTTTCTTATCAACAATTTTTAAGGCATTGAAAAGGCCGGCCAGTGTAACCAGGGCTGTTCCCTGTTGATCATCATGCCAGACCGGAATTTCGCATTCTTTTTTAAGTCTATCCAAAACATAGAAACACTTCGGGCTGGAGATATCCTCAAGGTTTATCGCTCCAAAACTGGGTTGAAGCATCTTAACAAATTCAATCAGTTCATCGGCATCCTTTGTATCAACACAAATGGGAAAGGCATCAACTCCACCTAAATACTTAAACAACAGGGCCTTTCCTTCCATCACCGGCATGCTTGCCTCCGGTCCAATATCGCCTAAACCTAAAACCCTGGTCCCATCAGAAACCACGGCACAAAGATTAGCTTTATTGGTATACTTGTAGACATCCTCTTTATTTTCTGCGATTTTTTTACAGGGTTCTGCCACCCCTGGGCTGTACCAGAGAGCAAAATCATTGAAATCGCGAACACAGCTTTTTAAGTTAACTTCAATTTTACCCCTGTAAAAAGAATGCAAACGCAAAGCTTCTTTAGCAGCTTCTTTACTTTTAACCAGGTAATCATCTCTGTCCATGTACATAAGCACATCCCTGCCTTTCAAAGACTATAATCACTGCAGCAGTTAATTTTTAAAATACTGGTATACGTCAGGCTGGTCTCAGCGGGCATAAGACCTGGCCCCTTCAGAATAAAGATCGTTCCCGTAAGCGTCGTTAATGACAGTGGCCGGAAATTCTTCCACTTCCAGGCGATGAATGGCTTCAGCGCCTAGTTCGGGATAAGCCACTACTTCACATTTTTTAATCTTTTTGGAAAGCAAGGCTCCGGCCCCACCTACTGCAGCCAAATAAACACCTTTATACTTTTGTAATGCCTCTATGACGGCCTGGCTGCGCAGGCCTTTACCGATACAGGCCTTCATCCCATGCTCAAGCATTTTAGGGGTATAGGCGTCCATCCTGCCACTGGTAGTAGGACCGGCCGAACCAATCACCTGTCCCGGCTTAGCCGGAGTCGGTCCGACATAATAGATAATTTGGCCTTTGAGCTCAATGGGTAAAGGTGCACCGCTATCAATTAATGCAACTAATTTTTTATGAGCGGCGTCACGGGCAGTGTAAACAACACCGTTGACCAAAACATTATCTCCCGCTTTCAAAGAAAGCACATCTTGATCATTAAGGGGTGCGTTAATAGTCTTTATATTCATAAAAAGAGCTCCTTTCCGGTAACAAGCTTTAAACCTGCTTAAATTGTTTTTTCCAGGTGACGGCAGGCATGACAGTTTATATTTACTGCTGCAGCCATACTGGCGATATGTGAGGGGTAAGTTTCAATATGAACAGCCAGGGCAAAAACCCTTCCTCCAAAACCCTGCGGTCCCACACCGAGATCATTAATTTTATCAAGGATCTTCTTTTCCAACCCGGCATACTTTTGATCAGGGTTCGGTTGGCCAACCGGCCGGAACAAGGCTTTCTTAGAATTTACCGCCACCTTATCAAAAGTTCCTCCAATCCCCACTCCCACTACAATTGGCGGACAGGGATTGGGACCGGCTGCTTTAACATGGTTAACGACAAAGTCAATTAACCCTTCTTCTCCATCAGCAGGTTTAAGCATTTTAACAGCACTCATATTCTCACTTCCGCCCCCTTTAGGTGCAAAAGCGATCTTCACCTTATCACCGGGAACCAGATCCGTATATATAACGGCCGGGGTATTATCACCGGTGTTTTTTCGGTCATATAATGGATCTTTGACTATTGATTTGCGCAGGTATCCATCGGTATAGCCTTTTTTGACCCCGGCATTAATAGCTTCTTCCAGTGTGCCCCCCGTTAAGTGTACATCCTGGCCAATCTCAACAAAGAACACGGCAAATCCTGTATCCTGGCAAATGGGGATCTGCTCGTTTTTAGCAATTTCCAGGTTATCGATTAATTGTTTCAATACTTCTTTACCGGTCGGTGATTCTTCTACTTCAAGGGACTGTTTTAAAGCAGTAGAAACATCATCACCGAGATAAATATTAGCTTCCTCGCACATCCCAGCAACAGTGTCAGTAATAACCGACACAGATAGTTCACGCAAGACTTAAGCACCTCCCTAAAGTCATTATAACCGCAACAACTGCAAACTCAAAGAAAAGTAGTGCTAATTAAATTTCTGCGTACAGGTAGAAACTCCTGCCGCCAGAGATAAGATTTATTCTAGCCGCAGGTTATTTGCAGATCAATGCACTTCTAATTATACTGGCTTAGTGGAGAGGATTTTATAGCAAAGGGTATAATCCTTTAAAAACCAACATCAAACAAATCACTGATCCAAGCCGGTTATTCTCTTCATCAAATCATCCCAATCCCGGTCTATTTCTTCCTGCAAGGCTTTAATCGTCGGATCATCAACCTGCCTGAAGCGACGTTGTGCGCTTAAATACTCTTTTAAGGGCGTTCGCTTTTTTTCCGGGTAGTAAGTCATTTTCCACTGGTTGCCATCTATTATTTCGTAGAGGGGGAAAAAATTAGTTGAAACAGCCAGCCTGGAAAGATGAATGGTATCAGAGGAATCAGTTCCCCAGCCTGGCGGGCAGGGAGAAAGAATATGCATGAACCTGAACCCCTTGATCTGCTGTGCCTTTTTAAGCTTAGAATCCATATCCTGTGGAAAGGCAAGGGAAGCAGTGGCGGCATAAGGTATACCGTGTGCAGCCATAATCCGCATAATATCTTTTTTCTGGCCATGCTTAAACAGCGGATAGGGCCGGGTGCTGGTCCTTGCTCCGAAAGGTGTGGCGGAGCTGGTTTGCATACCGGTATTCATATATGCTTCATTATCATAACAGATAAAAATAAAATCCTCGTTACGCTGGGC